>JBNGEE010000019.1:0-9221 GCA_049975565.1 Candidatus Aenigmatarchaeota archaeon | reverse complement strand
GCTCATCGACCAGATTTACGCAATTTCAGGGGAAACAATATCGCCCGGACAGATTTCCACCAACTCCTCTACGATTTCAAACGTCCAGTCCCTCACGAACGTCACAATGGTAAAGCTTGCAGTATGGAAGGAGGATTAGCATTATGAGAGGGGTTCTTTTTTCGGGGATACTTGTGATAATCGTGGTCGTGTTTTTTTCGATTCTGATGTCGCAGCGGGAGATGGTGGTGCAGGAGCGAGAGCAGAGCGCGCTTAGGGAGGAAATACGCGACATGGCCGCGTCGTATGCGAGCATCGAGAGGAGCCTTCATACAATTGCCGATGTTTCGACGAAGAGGTCTCTGATTGCCGTGACAAGCCACCTCGCAAACAACGAGTCTTTTCTCGGCCCGATGAAAGCCGGGGATTATATTATCCCACTTCTCTACAACGGCACGAACGATTCGGACTACGGGGAGTACGGCAGCATGATGGATGAGAACACGCTTCTCGAAAACATCGCCCTGCTCGAGGATTACTATGCGCTCACCCCGCGAAACTACGACTTAGATATAAGCATTCCACTCGACAATATCACGCTTGCGCCTTACGACGCGTTCACTCTGGTATTCAGCGCGGCGGCGGAAGTAAACCTCTCAAAGGTGGGGATTGCGTTTCTCTCAAAAAACCTCACAATCACGGAGAAGGTGTCTATAATTGGGTTCGAGGATATGCTTTACCTCATTAACCTGAGCCGCGGCAAGGAAACAAGGGGCATCCGAAGGTCGCCGTATCTTGGAAACTTCTCCGAAAGCGCGCTTTCGGGCATTACCGGGGGGAGTGGGTACTGCTACGGCGAGCTGACAGACGACTTCGACGCGGCAAGCCCCAATACGAAAATATTTGTCAACGCTTCTGCCGGAAACGCAACTTCCAAATTCTGCGGCGTAATCTTTCAGTCGGGCGACTCGCCCGACACGGCGTATCTGCGGGCGGACTCGGTGGCCGGTCTTGGCTCGCGCCTTGGAGAAAGCCTTTACCTTCTTGGAGACGATGAAAAGCTCCTCAATATTCAGAACTTCATCACACATGTTGAGGGGAAATACTACGCGCCGTCGACCGATGGCCCAAGTTTCTTTGACCGCCTCGAGGGAAACACATCCTGCACATACTGCGCAGGCTTCGGGGAGGTCGGGCTTGAGAAATTTGCCGACAAGAATCTCCTTATCGCGCTTGAGCTTCCCGTCGGACAGGAGTATTCAAACAGGGTCTTTGAGTATATTCAGGGCGTCAGCGGGGAAGAAATCGGCCTCAACGAAACGTCCATTGGCCCGGCCTTTTACAGTTTTCGGCTCACTGACGCGGCGGTGTCGAAGTATTTTTCCTGAACTGAATAGCGCGCCCGACACAGATAATACCGATGGTAACGAAAAAGTTCAAGTGGTTTTTTTGGTGACCATGTGGTAGCCAAAAAGTTTATAAGGTTATTAAAGCAGTTATATAATGGCTAAGCAGATAAAAGGGGGGAACCTGCCTGAGGCAAATGAGGCATACAACAAAATTTTGGCATGGTTTTTTTCATTTCCACAGAAGGAACTGAGTCTTAACAATATTTCTCGAGAACTGGGAATATCCAAAACAACCGCAAATACTATCCTAAAAAAGCTCGTTAAGGAGGGCTTTCTCAAAAAAGAGGTTCTGGGCAGGACTTGGAGAGTTTCGTGCAATCAGGATCATCCCTACTTTCTTGCAAAGAAAATCCCCTACAACCTGATACTGATATATGAGTCCGGGATAATGGACGCTATCCATAAGATACTACCCAGCCCTAAAGCGGTTGTGTTATTTGGAAGCTATCGGAAAGGCGATGATGTGGAAACAAGCGATATAGATATCGCTGTGGAGGTGGCGGGCAATGACGAGCCAAAGATTGTCGAGCTGGGGCGTCTGCCGAATTTGGGCTACCGCAAAAATGTCGTTGTGAACCTTTATGTTTTTTCGAGAAACAAAATCGACCTGAATATGTTTGCCAACATCGCGAACGGAATCGTCCTTGAGGGTTTTTTGGAGGTGCGGCCTTAGTATGCGATACCGCCGCCCGGACCGGAAAAACGCGCTAAGCATAATCGAGGCCGCCAAAAAGGAGATGGCTTTTACCATGACCCTCAAGCCCACGGAAGAATCCGCCTCGACGATTGTCAGGAATATTTACGAGTGCTTTCGAATGCTCGGCGATGCCCTTCTCGCCTCAAGAGGCATTGAGGCGGGCGACCACCTTATGCCGATTACGACCTTGCTGAACGTCAAAGCGGATACGAAGCGCCCGATTCAGGTAATAGATAATCTGAGGCGCCTGCGCCACAACATAAATTATTACGGCTACCGCCCGGGTATTGCCGAAGTCAGGGAGGCGATTTCAATCGCCGAATCATGTTTTGGGCCGCTGGCTGACGCGGTTCTTGCGCTTGTGGAGGGATAATTTTTGCCGCCCGCCCCAAACCCGCGCCGCCCGATAGATAGCCCTGTTTGAAAGAATGATAAATTCAAAAATTAATCAAAAAAGACTTACTTGAAGTAATCGCCACCAATTGGTTGTGTCCTTGTGGTTGGTAGGGTGCTGCCGGATTTGGTGTAGTTCAACTGGATGCTGGTTCCGGTAGTGTCGCTTCCAGCGATCTCCAACACAAATGCGCTATTAGCGTTGATTTCAGTGATTATAGCTCCTGTTTCACCACTGGTAACATTGCAGTTAGGTCCACATTTCACATCTTCTATTTTTGAAGGACCGTTAATCAATTCCAATTGCAGGTGCCCTGTGCTTGGATTGAAGTTTTTTGAAGTGAAGTCACTGAAGCAATTGGCGCATGGAGGTGCTGTGGTTGTATTTCCTGAGAAAACTCCCATCGAGTACAAAGCCGCTACCGCTATGACAACAATCGCTATCGCTATGCCGTAAGTCATTAGGTATTCTAAGGAAACTTGTCCTTTGAATTGTTTGATATCCATAACTATAGTATGTTATAATATATTTATATGCGTATTTCGGGAAATTGACAATCGGCGGGTGGTTTATTCCTCAGGTTTCTCTGCCCACTTGCCCTTTTTCCTACCCATCTTGTTGTATTTCTTGCACCTCGACGAGCAGAAGTTCATCATCTGGCCCTTGTTCGAGACATAGAGAAGTCCCGTGCCCTTCTTTATTTCCTTCCCGCAGTAGAAGCAGCTGGCCATTTTAAGCACCCATTTCCATGTCAGTTTCCTTGAGGTAAATTATGTCGCCCTCTCTAATCTTCCCGACCACCGCCCGGTTCAGGGTCTTGTTCTGCTTCGGGCCCTCGATTATCCTGCACTTGACAAGGCATATCCCTTTTGGGCCCTTTCGTTTCAGAATCTTCACCACTTCCGCTGCTTCCGCCATATTTACCGTAGTCTTTAAAAAATAAACGCTTGTTTTGGGCCCGAAATCCGGGGTTACCTGAGGGGGGCGCGAAAGGTGCAGGAAACTGCCCGAAAAATGCTTTTATTAGCCAAGAACCCTATAAATTTATAGGATTATGGAATACATCGAGGAGCTCAAGAAGAAGGTGGCCGGGGAGATTGTGCTCTCCGAAAACGCCGGGGAGACTATAAGGAAATGGCGCCAGCTCTTCAAGATTTCCCAGACGGAGCTCGCCGGAAAGCTCGAGGTCAGCCCGTCGGTGGTGTCCGACTATGAGTCGGGCAGGCGAAAATCACCGGGAACAAAGCTCATCCAGAGGGTTGTCGACTCCATGATGGAGATAGACCTCGGGAAAGGAGGGCGGGTAATCAGGGAGTTTTCGGGGCTTTACCGAAGTGACCGCTTCGGCTCATTTGCCCTTGCCATGAAGGAGTTCTCAAAGCCCGTCGGGATAAGGCAGTTTTTGAAGGAAATCGACGGAGAGATATGCCACCCCTTCGGGGATGCAGACATCTACGGCTACACCCTTATAGACAGCGAGGCGGCGATAATAAACTTCTCCCCGACTGACCTTACCTCCATCTCCTCGCTTATCACGAACCACTGCCTGATTTTCACGAACCTCACGAGGGGCCGCTCGCCCCTGATTGCGATAAGGCTCGCAAACCTAAAGCCCGGCCTCGTGGTGCTTCACGGTATAGAGAGGGTCGACGAGATTGCGCTCCGAATCGCAAAGCTCGACAAAATCCCGCTCGCGATTTCCTATATTTCAACAAAGGAGCGCCTCATAGAGCGCCTTAAGGCTGCCGATAGTAAATTCGCATAACCTCGAAATTCTCCGGGCCCGTTGCAAGGAAGTACTGGACAAAGGCTCCAGCCCCAGAATCAGGATTTACCTTGACATCGAAGCCGAGAAGCCCTTCGAGTTCCGCCTCAATTTTTTCGTCCGTCAGATGCCTTAGTTTTCCCTCATCCTCGAGAAGGGCGAGCGCGCGGTAGATTTTTTCCTCACGGCCATCCTGAGGCGGCTGGCTGAAGTTGATGATAAGGACAGAAGACATTAGAATCAGCGCGGCAAATAGCGCCTCGAGCGTGAAGAAATAGCCTTTCCGGTTGGCTGTCATAAGTAGGTATAACTTATTTGTGTATATTATGAGAATTCCCCTTACCGGAGGCCACGCCGTTGCGGAGGCCATTCGCCAGATTAATCCGGACGTTATGGCGGTCTACCCGATTACCCCCCAGACCCCGATTATCGAGAAATTCGCGAAGTTCATCGCCGACGGAAAAGTCGATACGGAAATGATTCGGGTCGAGTCCGAGCACTCGGCGATGTCTGCGTGCGTCGGAAGCTCTGCCGCGGGCGCCCGAACCTTCACCGCTTCGAGTTCGCAGGGGCTTGCGCTGATGTTCGAGATTCTTCCTATTGCCTCGTCCCTTCGCCTCCCGATTGTGATGGCGGCAGTCGCCCGCGCGCTGTCGGGGCCGATAAACATCCATTGCGACCACAGCGACGTGATGGCGTGCCGCGAGCAGGGCTGGATTCAGATATTCTCCGAGAACGCGCAGGAGGCTTACGAGAACACGATTCTTTCCCTGATGCTCGCCGAGAAGGCGAGGCTTCCCGTCATGCCGATTCAGGACGGGTTTATAACATCGCACTCGGTCGAGGGTGTGGAGATTCTCGATGACGCCGCGGTCAGAAAGCTTGTCGGGGAATACCGGCCAAAAACCATGCTTCTTGACACCGACAACCATGTCACGATGGGGCCTTTCGCGCTTCAGGATTATTATTTTGAGGTTAAGATGCAGCAGGAGGCGGCGATGCAGGAGGCAAAGGCCCACTACCTCGAGGCAGGCATGGCGCTTGGAGGGCTTACCGGAAAAAAATACCCGCTCTTTGAGGAGTACCGTCTAAAGGACGCCGAGCGCGCGATTGTCGTCGCGGGGTCGACCGCGGGGATAGCAAAGGACGTCGTGGACAGGCTCCGTGCAAAGGGGGAGAAGGTCGGGCTTCTCAAAATCAGGCTTTACCGCCCCTTCCCTTCTGAGGAGATAGAAAAGGCCTTGCGGGGGAAAAAGATTGCGGTACTTGACAGGAGCATGGCTTTTGGGGCAAATCCCCCGTTATATCTGGATATAACGGCCGCGGCGGATGATGTCCAAAGTTGCATTTACGGCCTTGGGGGAAGAGATATTTTCTCGGGGGACATAGAGGATATATTTGCCGGCCTGAAGAAAATAAAGCCCGCGGCAAGGCGGTACATCGGCCTTCGCGAACAGGCAAAAAATAGGAAAATAGGTATAAATTAGTTATATTATTATGGCGAATCTGTCTAAGCACGCGGGAATAGCCCTGAAGGCTTACCGGAGGAACGTTTTGGCATACTTTCTCTCGCTTCTGTTTTCGAGTTCCGTGGTTCTGCTTATTCTGGTTTTGGGCTTTTTTGCCGTGCTTGCAAATTCCCTCCCCGCGGCTTACGAGGCTCTTGTCGGGGGAGGCGGAGACCCCATCTTTTTCGTGAACGCGCTTATAAATCCCGCAAACCTGATCCTGTTTTTGCTGGCGGTCACCGTCGCAAGTTTCCTCACATTTTTGCTTTCAGCCGGACTTTACGGGATATGCCTTAAGGGAATTTCAGACCGGGCGACGATGAGAACTTTCTTTGGCGTAATCCGAAGGAGGGGCTTGCCATATATAGTGGCAATGTCGGTCGTTTCTCTGATATGGCTTGCGATCGCTGCCTTGTTTTTGGTTCCTCTGGTGCTTGCCGAGGGAATATTCTCTTCAGCGGCGGCATATCTGGCATATCAGGCGTTCGCCGTCATTGCTGTGTCCCTGTTTTTACCGTTTTTTATCCTCGTGCCGTATTCGGTAATTTTCGGCAGGGGGGCGTCCGAAAGCATAAGGGAATCCGTATCGCTTGGCAGAAGAAATTATATCGAGCTTCTGTTTTTGGGGCTGTCCATGTTTTTCCTGAGCGTGGTTTTGATGTGGCCTCCTCTCATAGGCCCGCTGGCCAATATACTTTTCGTGACCCCAATGTTTATGTTTGTCATGGCGTCCTATTACCTCGACAAGTCGGTCGCCAAAAAACCAACCCCCGGGGTTGAGGCTCCGGCCCCGGAAACACAGGCCGCCGCAAAAGCTGCTCCAAAAAAGGAGCGCCC
Source organism: Candidatus Aenigmatarchaeota archaeon (assembly GCA_049975565.1). Classification (GTDB taxonomy): domain Archaea; phylum Aenigmatarchaeota; class Aenigmatarchaeia; order QMZS01; family QMZS01; genus JAFGCN01. Next base: position 2,632 of record JBNGEE010000019.1, on the reverse strand, counting down.
GCAAAAAAAGGCGCCCGCAAAAAAGCCCTCCCGAAAAAGCAAAGCCGCCGCAAAAAAACCTGCAAGGCGCGCCAAAAAACCTGCCGGAAGAAGCCGAAGGTAGGATTTATCGGGTAAGTTAAGTTTAATTAAAGGTACTATAATTTAAGATAATATTATGGCCGGAATATTCGAGCACATGAAAAAAAGCTGGCGGGCGTATAAAAAGAATTTTGTTCCTCTAGTCTTTTCCGGCATAATCGCTTCCGTAGCATTGTGGCTATTGTCTGCGGCGATGTTAATTTCTGTCTTTGGCATTTCTCCGGACGAGAAGGCGGATTTCATTCGCGGTACTTATTTTTCGGAGCCGAACAGCCCTTACGAGGATTTATCGGTTCAGGAACATTTTCTTGAAGATGTCGGCTCGGGCTGGATCTTTTTGTTCTTGGCAATGCTTTTTTTCGTGTCGACCTATATGGCTTCCGGTTTGTACGGCGTCGCTATTTCAAGCCTGAAAGGCAAATCGGGGCTCAATGATTTTTTCAGGGCGATACGGGAACGCGGGCTTTCGCTGGTGGCGGCGAATGTGCTATGGTTTGCCGTAGTTTTTGCGGCAACATTTGTAACATTTGTAATAATCATAACTGCAGGTTTGATTGTTGCCGCGCTTTATACGGTCTCCCCCGTTTTTGCGGTAGTGTTCTTTGTTTCAGTCCTTCTGATTATGGTTATAGCCCTCCTTGGGCTGCTGCCCGCCTACATTGTCATTTCTCCGGCAGTTGTTTTGGGAAAAGGAATCAAAAACCCGATTAAAGAAGTACTCTTCGTTACGAGAAAACACTATTTTTCGCTTTTATCTCTTTTTGCGGTGTATGTTGCGATTAGCCTCTTTGGTTATCTGCTCATGCTCCGGAATACTGTGGCGTATTCTCTTTTGGCTGTTTTATTTATATCGCCATACACAATTCTGCTCGTATGCTCGGTTTATATAGACAAGTCCTCCAAAAGCCGGGCACGTTCGGGCGCGCAGGCGGCATCTGGAACTGTCCCGAGGAAAGCACCTGTTGTTTCAAAACCTGCCGAAAAAAAACCGCCAACCAGAAAAGCCGCCAGAGAACAGGTAAAGTATAAGCTCGACAAAAAAGCCATCGCCAAAAATACTGCCGCATCGCCCCGAAAGAGGGCTATTAAAATTAAGAGGGGAAATAAAAGATGATTATCAGGTGTCTTGGCGGATGCGGCGAGGTCGGAAGGTCGGCATATATGGTGAGCGAGAACAATTCGAACGTTCTTCTGGATTACGGAGTCAAGCTTCAGCCTACCCTCCAGCTTCCGGCTGTGCCGAACTACAACCTCGACGGGGTTTTCGTGTCCCACCCTCACCTCGACCACAGCGGCATGGTCCCGCTTTTATGCAGGCTCCAGAGGCCGAGGATTTTTGCGACGGCGGCCACAGGAGACCTGATGAATCTTTTGCAGGAGGATTATATAAAGGTCGGAAAGCTCAACAGGGGCTTTTCGGAATACACGGACCGCGATATGGCCATAATGAATAAAAGCTTTCGCAAGTGCACTTACAGGGCCAAGTTTAGGATAGGAAACCTCGAGGCAAGGGTTTTTCCGGCCTACCACGTTCCGGGAAGCGCGTCGATTCACCTTAGGGGAAGGCAGTCCCTGCTCTATACGGGGGACATAAACCTCACAAAAACATATCTTCTCGACTACAAAAAAGTCAGGTACCCAAAGACAGATGTCCTTATGATGGAATCCACCTATTCGGAGCGCGACCACCCAGACAGGAAGGCCGAGGAGATGCGGCTGATTGACAAGGTCCGGGAATATGAAAGCGGCCTTGTGCTCGTTCCAAGCTTTGCCGTCGGGCGCGCGCAGGAACTGCTTTTGATGCTCAAGGCCAATGGCATAAAAAGGGAGATTTACTTAGATGGCATGGCGCAGAAAGCCGCGGATATTATCCTTTTTCACAAGGAAGAGCTTCGGTGCGCGAAGGTGTTGCGGGACGTGATGCGGGAGGTGAAGTTCGTGAGGACGAAGAGGCAGAGGGACAAGATTTGCAGGGAAGGCGGAATCGTTGTTACGACGTCGGGGATGCTCAGCGGCGGGCCGATATGCTATTATCTCAGGAAATCGCGCCAGAACCCAAACGCCTGCCTGCTTCTTACAGGCTATCAGGCGGAAGGGACTCCGGGTTATAACCTTCTTAGGACCGGCCACTTTGAAAGCGAGGAGGACGGAAGGTATAAGGTGGACATCGAGGTGTCGAAGTTCGACTTCAGCGGCCACGCCGGAAAGGGCGAGCTTTTGGAATTAATAAAATCCGTAAACCCCAAGAAGGTCGTTTGCGTGCACGGCGAGAACACCGAAAGCTTCGCGCGGGAAATAGAAAAGGATTTTGGAATCGAGGCGTTTGCGCCAAAAAACGGGGACGAGCTTGAGGTATAGCTTCGATTTTGAAATTTTGCGGGGCATACCCAACAGCATTTTTTATTCCAGGATAAGATTTTAAAAACCAGATCCCGAAGGCCAAAAGGCTGCGCTCGCGGAAACGACTGCGCCGCCTCACCGAACGCCTGCTGCGGCGACGACGCGAACGAGTACAACTCGACCTGCGTATGCAACCCCAACGCCTGCACCT
>JBNGEE010000018.1:0-9343 GCA_049975565.1 Candidatus Aenigmatarchaeota archaeon | reverse complement strand
GGTGCCTGTTGAGAGGGGAGTTCAGGACATTCGACTCCGGGTCCGAAAATCTGAGGAAGATGCTTTTGAGGTTCTTTTCGTAGCCCGCCTCTCCTTTCTGTACGATGTCCTGCCCGATTTCGTTCATCCAGACCCTCTCTGCAAGGCCGGGGTTTTCTTTCGCGATTTTTGCGATTTCATCCTGGCGCTTCACTATCTGGTTCAGAGCCCTGCCCCTTGCGTAGGTATCCGCAATATCGTCAGACCCGGACGCCCCCTTTATTGCCCTCGACCCGAGCCTTTTGAGGTCGCCCATCATAGGTATCGCCGATGTCGCTATGCAGGCGACGGTGTCCGCGGTCTTGAACATCTGGCTTGCGACCCTCTGGCTTGAGATGCTTGACCAGCCCGTCCACCCTGAGTCCTCGCCCTGCGGGAAGTCCTCGTAGTAGATTATATACCAAGGGTCGCCGAAAGAATCGAGCGCCATCATGTACCTGAGTGCGTTTCCGACGGCCTCAGTGTCTCCCGTAAGCACCGACTTTCCGAAAGCCAGCGGGTTTTCGCCGACCCCGCTCCACGAGAGCTTTTGCGGGTAATGGACGTCGACTTCCTGCGCCACCCCCGAAACGCAGACCTGGTTCATGGCGGTCTGGAGATTCTTCGTGGTAATCTCGGCCTGCTCCTCGTACTCGAACGCGCTGAACTGGTCTGTCAGCCTGAAGAAAACCAGCAAGAAAAGAACCACCGCCACAAGCCCTCCAAGCACGACCAGCGGATACGTGGTGCCCCTGAGGCGTTTCATAAAAATAGCCCTTAATTATAGATAAGATAAGTTATGTTCCGGATAGAGGAATGCTCCCAGAGACTCAGTCTCCCAAAGGATACAGGGAACCTGGACATGACCTACGACCTCCTTAAGCCCTTTGCCAAAGCAAGGATTCATTACGAGGGGGGAGAGCTTGTCTACACGCTAATCGAGCCAAAAATCGGGGAGGAGGAAGAGGAGATTACAGAAAAGCTCCATCAGGGGCTGCTTCAGCTAATAGACCTTTCCCCAAGCGAGGTCAAAACGCAGGAAGAGCTTATAAAGTACCTTGAAGAGAAAATACGGTTCCTTCTAAAAGAATACGGCATCAGCCTTTCCGCGGAGCAACACAGAATAATTATGTACTACGTCTACCGCAATTTCGTGGGGCTAAACGAGATAGAGGCGTTGATGCACGACGACTACATCGAGGACATAAACTGCAACGGCGTAAATACCCCCATTTACATAAAGCACCGCCTGTTTGGAAACATAAAATCGAGCGTAAGCTTTGGCGACCGCGAAAGTCTCAAGAACTTCATAATAAAGCTCGCCCAGAGGTCCGAGAAATACATCACCTACTCGGACCCGTTTCTTGAGGGCAGCATGCCTGACGGAAGCAGGGTGCAGGGAACCATTTCTGAGGATGTCTCCCCGAGAGGGCCGAATTTCTCGATAAGGAAATTCCGCCGCGTGCCGTTCTCCCCAACGGAACTTATGCAATCCAACACGATATCCTCCGAAGCCCTTGCCTACCTCTGGTACCTCATCGAGAACGGCGCAAACATACTCATCATCGGCGGCGCAGGCGCGGGAAAGACAACACTTCTCAACGTGCTCGCCACGTTCATCCCAGGAAAGTCAAAGATTGTGTCAATCGAGGACACGAGGGAAGTAAAGCTCTTCCACGAGAATTGGACGGCGACAATCGCGAGGGAGTCTGTGGGCGGGATGCATATGGGGGAAGTGAGCCTCAATAAGCTTCTCAGGGAGAGCTTTAGGGAAAACCCCGATTATGTAATTGTAGGGGAGGTGCGCGGAAAGGAGACCTATATAATGTTTCAGGGCATGGCGTCAGGCCACCCCACGATGGCGACATTTCACTCCGAGGACGTCAATTCGGTGCTAAACAGGCTCAAGACCCCGCCGATAAGCCTGCCCCCCGCACTTATCGAGCTTTTGGACGTTGTTATCACAATCCACCGCTCTGAGAAGGGGAAAAGCACGTTTAGGAGGGTCTCTAAGATAGAAGAATTCGAGGAGATAGATCAAAAAACCGGAAAAGCGGTCACCCACACGATATCGCTCTGGAACAGCAAAAACGACAGCTTTGCGTATTCCTCACAGAGCAGGGTGATAAGAAAACTCGCTGAAAAATCCGGCTCCGGCCTGAAGGACGTGGAAGTGGAGCTTAAAAGGAGAAAGATTTTACTTGAAAATCTCGTGAAAAAGGGAGTTTTTGACATAGGCGGGGTCCACGTGGAGATACAGAAATATTATTCGAGGGACAGGGGTTAGAGATATTAAGCAATAAGCCGTTTATTAGTCTTAATTATTTGTTTTATTATGGCGGGATTCAAGGCGGAGCCGTCCGTCGGCAGGAAGATATCCGAAATCAACCCGAACCTCGACACGAGAGTGAGGATTATTGGGAAAGTTATCGACGACCAGAGCGGGGTTTTGGTGGTTGACGACGGCTCGGGCAAAATCACGGTCTCCCACTTCGACGAGACCCCCGCGCCACTTGAGCTTAAGACCGGAATGCTTGTGCGGGTGATTGGGTTTGTCATCCCAAGCGAGCCGATAGAGATTCAGGCTGAGGCCATCCAGGACATGTCTAAACTGAGCACGAAATACCTCGATGTTTTGCGGGGATAAAACCAACAAAAATCCTTCATCCCGATATACTCTTTAGCTCTGCGTAAATTCGGTCTTTGTTTTTGGCGATTTTGACGGGAAGCGCGCAAATGAAAGATATATAAGTCGGAGAGCCATCCTCTCCCGACCACTGGAGGCGCTTTTTAAAAAGCCGCCCTGCCAGTTTTTCGCAGTCAATTCCAAGAGAAACCGCGCAATGCCGCATGTCGTCAGGGCGGGCGCAAGGCTTTCCCTCCGGCTTCTTGCATTTTTCGCAGAGCGCGCAATTCCTTGCGGCGATGTGGCGGCCACCAAGCGTTTTTTCGATGCGGCGCATAATCCTGTCGACTTCGGGCGCCAGAATTTCATCTAACGCCTCAAAAGCTTTTCTCTCAGAGTCTTTTTCGGCGGGGGCGGCGTTCTTTACTTGGGCCAAATCCGCGCGAAACATCACCACAAGAAGCCTTTCAAAACCCCGCACATATTCCCCGAAAGTCGGCGAATCCGGGGGGCAGGAATAACACCGGCCGTAATTCGGGCAGCCATCTTCGCACAACCGCAAAAATCTTTCTCGGTCGGTCGGAACCTCCTTTACGGGGATTATTCCCGCAAAGCAGTCAAGCATTATCTCCCCATGGTTTGTGCAAGCCGCCAAACGGCAGAGCCCGCCATCAGCTTCACCCGCTACATGACCGCCTTTAGCCCCCCAGGTAACACGGCCGCCTTTATTTGCGCCCATAACAGGAATAAGCAATTTTCAGATTATCTTATGGAGCCGCCAAAAGCGATAATAAAAATTGACAAGCGCGAGATTAAAAGCGGCATCTGCGAATACCTGAAGGCGGGTGGCTGCGAAATTCAGGAGGAGCGCCTCGAGGTCGCCGATTTCATAGTCTCCGACAGGGTAGCAATCGAGAGAAAGACATATGCGGACATTATTTCATCCATAATGGACGGGCGGCTTTTTCGCCAGGCAAAGGAAATGGTCTCGGCCTTCGAGCGGCCGATAATCCTGATTGAGGGCTTCGAGTGCTTCGTCGGCTACAACGAGAACATGCTTTTCGGGGCGCTCTCCGCGCTCTCGATCGACTTTGGAATCTCGACCGTCTGGACGAGAAATAAGATGGAAAGCGCGAAGTTCATCTGCACGGCGGCAAAAAGGGAGCAGCTCGAGCGAAACCGCGCCTTTCCGATAAGGGTCAAGAAGCGGTGCAAAAACCTCAAAGACGAGCAGATGCACCTGATTGCGGGCCTGCCGTCGGTCAACTCTAAATTATCCGTGCGCCTTCTCGATAAGTTCGGAACTCCCCGAAGGGTTTTCAACGCGACAAAAGAGGAGCTTTTGGAAATCGAGGGGTTGGGGGAAAAGAAGGCGGCGAGGTTTCTCGACCTTCTGAACTGCGAGTGCCTTTCGAACGGGGAAAAAGCGGAGGGTTGGCAAAAGGAAAAAGCGGACTCTAAAAAAATATCCGAAAAACCGGCGGCCTCCAAGGAAACGAAAGATCGGAATTGAACTGAGCGTGAAAATCCGCATCCAAGTCAAACACATTTATAATACAGTCGTATTATTATGGACTGTTCCGCGCCGCTGAAGCCGCCAGGCGACGAGTGCCTGGACGAGCCGAAAGCCGAGGCCGATTTCCTCTTCGAGGTGTCATGGGAGGTCTGCAACAAGGTCGGCGGGATTTACGCAGTCGTGCGCTCGAAGGTCGCGCCGATGATGAAGTACTACGGCGAGGGCTATTTTGTGGTAGGGCCGTTTTTCCCGAAGAAAATAACCGGAGAGTTCGAGGAGAAGGTGCCGCCGGTAGCCTTCAGGAATGTTTTTGAGAGGCTCGAAAAGGAAGGAATAAAATGCTACTACGGCTCGTGGCTCGTCAAGGGCGAGCCAAACGCAATCCTTATAGATTTCAGCGGGTTCACATACAAAAACAACCTCATCAAGACCGAACTCTGGAACAACTTCAAAGTGGATTCGCTCAACTCCGCCTACTATGACTTCGACGAGCCTGTCATATGGTCGTATGCCGCCGGAAAGCTTATCGAGGAATTCCGAAACGAGATGAAGGACAAGATTATCGTCGCGCAGTTCCATGAGTGGCTGGCGGGCGCCGGGCTTTTGTACCTGCGGCAAAACGACGCACCGGTGGCGACCGTATTTACCACCCACGCGACGATGCTTGGGCGGTCCCTTAGCGGAAAAAAAATCAGCCTGCACGAGAAGTGGGAAGAGATTGACCCAATGAAGGAAGCCTACAGTTGCGGGGTGCAGCCAAAGCACCTTATGGAAATGGAGTGCGCCAAAAACGCAGACGTCTTCACGACCGTGAGCGAGACCACCGGAACAGAGGTGGAGCACCTTCTGGGCATTAAGCCCGCCGTGATTCTTCCTAACGGCCTTGACCTCGATCTTTTCCCGACGTTCGAGGAGGCGGCCCTGAAGCACAAGCTCTATCGGGAAAGGATAAAGGTGTTTCTCCTCTACTACTTCTTCCCTTACTATTCCTTCGACCTCGACCAGACGCTTTTCTATTTCCTCTGCAGCAGGTACGAGTTCCACGGCAAAGGCATCGATATCTTTATAAAGGCGCTCGCAAAAGTTAATGAGCAGTTGAAGACAGAAGGCTCCAAAAAGACGATTGTAGCCTTCTTCTGGGTTCCCGGAAACGTAAAAGGAATACGGCAGGAGATTCTGGAGAACAAGACCTACTTCGAGGATGTGCAGGACAATGTGCACGACATTATGGAGGACATAGAAAACAAGCTCATAGCGCTGATGGTTTCAAGGCAGGAAATAAGCGAAAAGACCCTCCTTGGCGAAGACTTCATCTACGCGAACAAGAAGAGGGTGCTAAGGCTCATAAGAAAAGGCACTCCCTCAATGACGACCCACGACCTATACGATGAGGGCACAAACGAGATACTCAACGCATTCCGCGAGTGCGGGCTTATAAACAGGGAGGAGGACCGGGTGAAGGTGATTTTCTACCCGATTTACCTCACCGGAGCCGACGGGCTTCTGGATTTGAGCTATTACGAGTGCATTCAGGGCTCGCACTTGGGGGTTTTCCCGTCGTACTACGAGCCATGGGGTTATACGCCTCTTGAGGCGGCGGCGCTTGGGGTGCCCGCGGTGACGACAGACCTTGCGGGATTTGGGCGCTACATTCTGGCAAAGGCAAAGGCATCCGAAAACCCCGGTGTGTACGTGCTCGAAAGGTTCGGCAAAAAGCCCGAAGAGGAGACAGAAAGCCTTGCCCAAATTCTTTACCGCTACAGCCAGCTATCCAAAAACGACAGGACAAAAAACAAGATAGAGGCAAAGAGAAGGGCGCTTATGGCCGACTGGAACATCCTTGTGAGAAACTACATCTACGCGCATAATCTCGCCGTCAGGAAGAGGATTTGCGCGCGGGCTTAGGCTTTTTGTATATGTAGCGCCGCTTTTTTGAGGAGCCGGGCTTTGGTATTCTCGCCCCGCTCGGCAGGGCGGATTTGGGGAGCCTGTCTACGCTTTTTATGCCTGTTTTTATGACCTGCCCCGAGCCGTCGGCGATTTTCCGGATGGGCTTTGCTTTCGGGATTTCACATACAATCCTTTTTCCGGTGGCCAGGACCAGCTCGGAGTGGTCAACAAACCTCGAAAAAAAGCTTATCCAGAGGGGGCTTAGCATCAGGGAAAGGGCGATTACGATTATGGTGATCTGGTAGCCGAATTCCTCTATGAGCCCGGTTTGGAGACCTATCGCGACGAGTATGAAGCTGAACTCCCCGATCTGGGCGAGAAGCGAGCCGCCGTACAGGCTGTTTTTCCACGAGTCGCCGTTCCAGCGGAATATCAGCGCGTTGATAAAGCTGTTCGTGAAGAGGACGAGGACCAGAAGAGCCATCACCTGACCGAACTCGGAAAACAGGAACCCGAGGTCAATCATCATGCCGATTGATATGAAGAATAGCGCGAGGAAAAGGACTTTGAATGGCTGGAGGTTTTGCTGCACCCACTGAGTGTCTTTGGTCGACGCGAGGAAAAGGCCCGTAATAAAAGCGCCGAGAGCGGTCGAGAGATAAAAAAGCCCGCTCAAAAGCGCTATTCCAAAGCTTATTGCAAGCGTCGCAAGAACCTGAAGTTCGGGGTCTTTTCTTATCCTGTTGCCAAAGGGGAGGCGGAAAGTCTCCCTCTTAAGGACTTTCAGGACAAACGCGAGGGCAAGGAAGCTTCCGGCAATCTGGAGCCCGATTTCGCCCCGGCTCACGGCGCCTCCTGTGAGGAGCGAAAGTATAATCATCATAGGGATAATCGCGAGGTCCTGTACGATGAGGATGCTGAGCACCTCCTGCCCGATTTTCCCTCAAGCTCGCTTCTGCTTTCAAGAATTTTTACGACTACCGCCGTGCTGCTCAGGCTTATCACAAACCCGAGAAGGAATATTCTCCCCAGCGGCAGCCAAGATAGTCCCCAAGCGCAAAAACGAGGGCAAGGCTCAGGAATATCTGAAAGAGCGTGCCGAGAATCGCTATCCTCCACCGAAGGACGAGCTGGGGCAGCGAAATCTTCATGCCGACAAAAAACAAAAGGAGGACGACCCCGAAGCTTCCGAGGTTTGATATGAGGGCGCTGTCCGTCACCAGCCCCAGCCCGAACGGCCCGAGGATTATTCCGGTCAGGATGTACGCGATTACGGAGGGCTGGCGGAAAAACTGGAGGATTGCGCCTATTATGAGCGCTACAAAGGTCACCAAAACGAGGCTGAGCAGGAGAGGGTCGACAGCAGTCATAAACAATAATTATAAAATCCCAAAAAAGCATGCTTAGAACCTTATGCCCCCCTAAACATCAAAGAGCCGCACTTTGGGCAGCTCCTGCTCATGCAGGGCACGCCGTGAATTCCCGGAGACTTGTATCCGCAATCGGGACAGGAGCAGAGTTTTGAAGACCCCTTAAATTCAGTTCCTCCCGGAACCCTAAAATATCCTGTATATGCCATATTCCACCAACTTAGTTTGATGGAGATGTATTTAAACAACGCCGCCTATTTGGATTTTAAGTCCCTGCAGGATAGAAAATTGGGAGGGAACGCGGCCGCCGGTCTTCTTTTATTAAGCATGCCTTAGAAATTATGGATATAAAGCAGCGAAAAGACGACCACATCAGAATCTGCATGGAAGAGGACGTGGAATATTCGCACAACTTCTGGGGCGACATATGCCTGAAGCACTGCGCGCTTCCGGAGTTTGACCTCTCCGAAGTCTCGACAAAAACCGGATTCCTTGGAAAACGTCTCGCATCACCTATACTTATCGGGGCGATTAGCGGCGGAATCGAGAAGGCAGGGGGGCTAAACAGCCTTCTTGCGCGTACCGCAGAAAAGTACGGGATTGGTCTGTGCGTCGGCTCGCAAAGGCCTCTTCTGAAGCTGAAGGGCGACAGGGAGGCTTTAAAAAGCTACGAGGTGATAAAGGGATATGACATTCCGCTAAAAGTCGGGAACATCGGCGCGCCGCAGCTCCCTTCACTTTCCAATTCGGACATCGACCTGCTTTTCGACAGTATCGGGGCGGACTTTCTGGCGGTTCACCTGAATTACCCGCAGGAGGTCGTCCAGCCCGAAGGCGACACGAACGCGCGGGGCGTGCTCGAAAAGATAAAAGAAATTTCTGCTTCCTACCCGGTCATTGTCAAGGAGGTCGGATTCGGGATTTCTGGCGAAGTGGCGGCAAAGCTAAAGGACGCTGGAGTGAAGGCAATAGACGTCGCAGGGGTTTCGGGCACGAACTGGATAAAGGTCGAGTATTACCGCTCAAAGAGCGCGAAAAGCTTTAGGAAGGTTAAAATCGCAAAGACTTTCAAAAAATGGGGCATTCCCGCGCCTCTCTGCCTGCTGGAGTGCGGGGAGGCGGGCCTGCCCCTTATCGGCTCGTCAGGTATAGAGAACGGGCATGACGCCGCAAAGGTGGTAGCACTTGGAGCGGGCGCAGTTTCAATCGCCCGCCCCATCCTCAGGTATGCCATGAAAGGCGAGGCGGAGCTGGGAGAAAAGCTTGAGAGGACAATTGAGGAACTGAAAATCGCGATGTTTCTGACAGGCTCAAAGAATCTTGAGGCGCTAAAGACCGCCAAGTACTGGACGCGCGGGAAACTGAAAGATTTTTTGTAAGCAGGCATTGCCGATTAGCGGTGCTCTTGTTTTGGTATCTTTAAACGCTTAGAACCTTTATCCCGTTCTTCCCTATGTCTATAGGGTGGATGTTTTCGCTGTGCTTTGTGCGCCGCATCTTGCTGATAAAAAGGCTTCTTCCTGACTGCGGGCCGATAGGGACAAAATCAAGAGACACCACGGCATCGGCAATGAACTCCTCTATACCAAGCCTCGAATACGCGCTTCCGTCGCCCCCTTCCGAGACAAGCAGGGTAGTCACCCCCTTCTTTTTGAGCGTGCCGAGGATTGTGTTGAGGTGGTTTCTCAGAGACGCCTTGTCCGCAATCATCAGCGAGAGTATGGATATGGAGTCTATGACAAGGCGTTTTGCCTTCATTTTGTCCACTTCGAAAAACTCGATGTCGGGATTTTCAAAGAGGTTCCTTTCGATTATCTTGAACCTGCCGCTCTTTTCGTAGTGCCCGAAGTCCCAGCCGAACGCGAGGGCGTCGCTTTTTATCTCCTCGGCGGTCTCCTCGAAAGAAAGGTATATGCCTTTCTC
>JBNGEE010000017.1:0-9740 GCA_049975565.1 Candidatus Aenigmatarchaeota archaeon | reverse complement strand
TATCTCTTTTGCCGCTTTGCCGGCTTTTTGGCCACGTCAGATAGAAAGACAATTAAGTAATAAGGGTTTGTAATTATGAATCTAAAAACCGAGAGGAAACTGAACAAAAGGGAGCTAATGAAACCCAAACACCACATCGATACCTACATACTCATCGAGTCTATGTCTAAAGGGAATGCAAGGCTAAAAGTTCTCTGCAAAAGATACCTTAATCTGGTTGGGTACAAATACAAGGGTTCATTTTCCCTGTCTATGGTTGGCGAGTTCTTTGTAAAAGTGATGACTGAAGTAGACGATGATGCAGATAAAGAACTGCTTTTCAGATCGTTTTATGATTTGGTGAAAGATAAACAAATCTCTTTCTACACCCCAAAAGAGCTATCTTTGCCGCCGGAAATAGTAAAATTGGATGCCCGGGTGGGGCATACAGACGCTTCCATTGTTGCAGGAGCGATCGAAGATAATGCGGCATTAGTGACACTGGACGGCAAACTGCTGCACAACAAGAGGGTGGAACAAAAATATAATATCAAGATATTGTCGCCTGAAGAGATAATTACCAGTCCTTCTTGAACCTGTTGCCAATATCCCGCCTTTCAAGCTCTCTCCACAATTTTTCCAATTTTGGCTCCCTGAATTTCGGGACGGCTTTGCTTTTTTCTTCACCCATTAATTAACTCCGATTCATTGTATATATAGTTTTCCAAACCCGTTGCCCCCTTCCGGCATATTATATGCCGGCATATTGCCTGTAAAACCCTGCCTCACAAAAGGGGCTTTTTCCACCGGAAATGCAGGCGTTTAGCGGCCGCCAGACTTTAAGGAAATGCCCCCAAAAGAAACCCGCCTAAGCGGCCTAAAAACCACCTTTTTACCCCATACTATCTAAAGATAGGGTACGGGCGCATTACGGGAAGATTACAAATCGGGCGAAGTATATATAATAAATATTTCATATAAATGAATAGAGGTTCAACAATGAGTAAATTCACTTTGAAGGGGTCAAGCCACAAGGTAAAGCTGAGTTTAGGGGTGTTGGCCCTTTTGTGCCTTATAATGGTGGCTTTTGCGGGCACTCCGACTATTTGGACAGACAAGTATGACTATGCCCCCGGCGAGATTGTTTTGATTTCCGGGGAAGGATTTAGCGCAGCATCTGAGGGAACGCCGGTTCAGATAAGCGTTACAAGGCCTGACGGTTCGGTGCACACGTGTTCCGATGCCTCTTGGTGCCCTGATGCGCTTCCAACTACTTCTTCTTTCTCAGACTATCACTATGTTTTGAACGGAATTGAAGGTGAATATTTAATCAATGCTACAGACGGGTCAAACTCCGCTCAGATAACGTTTACCGATGGTGCTGCAATATACAATATAGTCATCATATCTCCTACCGATTCAAGCATAGTTTCAAGCCCGGTAAGGGTATATGGCACCTGGGATGTTTCAAATGGAGCACAAGGTAATTTAGACCAATATCATGTCCAGATAGAATGGGGTGACGGCTCGATAGACGATGAAGTGAATATTGACCGATATGAAGAAGGTTCTGGAGGAACGAAGCATTTTTGGGGTACTTTTGATACACAACAAATTGCAGGTTGCACGGGCGGTGATGATAACTGCAACGCGGGGACATTTGACCATGAATATGCAGGGAGTGAAACCTGCGTCCCTCACACCATAACTGTAAAATTATACCACCAGAACCCCCCTGGAGCAGAATCCGGAGATGCTGTTGCCACGGCTAGCATATATGTGCAGGAGATATGCAACAACGGATATGATGACGACTGTGACGGCGATGTGGATTGCGCCGATTCTGATTGCTCCGGCGACCCTAATTGTGTTTCTTGTTCTTCATATGCCACGGAGGGTGCCTGTTTAGGGGCTCAGTGCTACTGGTGCGCAGAATGCAATACCATCTTTAGCAATAATTATCCTGATGGAAATTGTGTGGCTACTTCTAAGGACTGTTCTTGGAATGGCTGTGAATCGGATTGCGGCGCCAAATGCGAATCTGATTTAGATTGCACAGATATTTATTGTACTGCGACCCACAAAACATACGAATATGTGGTCTGCGATCCTACCTCCTGCTCATGTAAGGGTGCTGGCGGCTATAAGTGCATTGAAGGAAATTGTGGCGCCGAATGCGACGATGATACCGACTGCCTATGCCCAACTGACTATTGCGAAGGTTTGACCCGAGTAGATTACCCGGATCACGGTCGATGCGGTACTTCGGGATCTGAAGGATGCCTTTGCCAGACCGGCACGGAAACAGGACAGGGTTGCGAGCCTAATATATCATATAATGATCCCCTGTGTGTGGAGTGCACTACCGACGAAGACTGCAACGATGGTTTATATTGTAACGGCGCCGAAACCTGTGATATTGGCGGCACTTATACCTGCCAAAAGGGAACTCCTGTAAATTGCGCCCAAAATGATATCTCTGAGGTTTATTCCTGTTATTTCACCCCTGATGGATGCTCTGGAACTTTTGACTGGAGAGAGGGATTCGAAAGCGAGTGCGTCGAGACAGACTTCAACCAGGGTTATTGCACCAAAGGCGATGAAACGGTAGGCCATGTATGCGCCGATGCCGACGATACTGACGGCGGCCCTGAAGTGGCCGGCGAGATAAGGATATGCAAAGCCGAGTGCGACAGCTACGGCGACGAATGCCTTCCATATATTGGGGGAGATGACTATTGCTATTATGACGGCTCATGCAATTCCTCCTGCGAGTGTGGTTATTCCTCCGAGTTCTGCCCTCCTGCCGGAACAGTGGACGCCGGCGTTTGCTACTACGGCGGGCAGACCTGTGATGACAAGGAAGGCTGCGGGCTTTCGTCCGAGGAAATGACCTGCGAAGACACCTGCGACCCAATTCTTGGACCGCTTGACAAGACCGGGCCTGTCACATCTGACATCGTGGTCAATCCCCTTTTCAACAACGGTATATTTGACCTTTCGGCGATTGTGACCGACACCTGTTCGGAAATCAAGACCGCGGAATATTTCGTGGGGCACATGGGGTCCGCCCAGTGCGGAGCGCCGGGCACAGGGACGACAATTTATCCTGAGGACGACGGAAGTTTCGACCAGGACAAGCTGCAGGAGGAGGTTTTCAAGGGAGGCATATTCTTCTATGTGGACGGCAAAAACTACGTCTGCGTTAGAGGTCAGGACACGGCAGGCAATTGGGGAAACTGCAAATGCGCGATATACCAGTCTGATATCTGGGGTCCTGAAGAGCCGGTGGACGTGACAGTCAATGACGTGCCTGTTGACCCCAACAATGTACAGGAGATATTGGTTTGCGGCGATGACCCTGTAATCAAGGCCAAAGTCTGCGACTTTCAGTCGGACATACAGGGCGGCTCTTATTTTGTAGACACCTACATTTCGCCTTACTCTGACCCTTGGGATGGGTTCTGGATGACCGCTTCCAAGAGTTGGTTTGAGGGATTCTACCACTGCGCAAACCTGACCGATGTGGTTGAAATTGACGAGATGGAAGACGGCACCCACTGGATTACACTGATGAGCGGGAAGGATGACAAGGAGAACTGGGGCAAAATCTTGGAGTACAACATTCCGATTATAAAAGACACGACCCCTCCGGCAACCGAAAAGGAGCTGGCTCCTTACGGGGGCGTTTCTGTCAGTTGCGGGATGACCGAAGCCAACGGCCACGCGCTTACGGACCCTTGCTATTATGTAATGCAGGGGACAAAAATAAACCTTACCGCAACTGACCCTGACCCTCAGGGAACCGGAGAGTTTGCAGGAAACGTTGTTATTCACTATAAAATCTGGTGGAGCGAAGACTGCGAAACCAACTGGGTGCTGGATGATGAGGGTGCAAGCAACCCCGACGAACCTATGGTGATAACTCTAAATAAGGATTCCTGCCACTTAATCGAGTACTGGTCCGAAGACCTTTGCGGAAACGAGGAAACACACCACTTCGAGATTGATATCGTCGACACCCAGGCCCCTGAGATAAATAAGAGCATTGTAGGGCCGAGCTACGGCGACTGCCCTCCTGAAACCGAGTGCGACGTATGTTTCATAGATGGGGTCACGAAAATCCGCGTCGAGGCGACAGACCCAGAGCCTCACCCGGTTAATCAGGTTACCTGCGACTGGGATTACGAAGTAACCTACGGAGTGAAGACAGGACAAGGCCAGATGGAGTTAAGCCCTCCTTTTGAAATAAACTTCCCTGAGGAGTCAAAGCATGTCCTTACAATCACCTGCCGCGACGCTCTTGGCAACGAGGCGGTCGATGTTGAGACATTCTATGTGGACAAGACCCCGCCGACCACGACGAAAACCTACGGGTCACCTTATTACAAGGATATGGGCACCGAAGAAGAGTGGATTAACTCCTCGACCCCGATAACACTTAAAGTCGAAGATACAGGCCCTCACAAATCAGGCATCGCAGGGACTTATTATCGTGTTACCTTGGTCGATGACGAAGCCTGCCGAAGCGAATGCGCCTGCGCTGGCGCACAGGGAAGCGGTGACTTCGACAGCTACTCGGGAGCGTTCAAAATCAATGAAGAGTCTTGCCACCTTATAGAATTCTACTCGGTCGACAACGTCGACAAGACAGAAACCGTTAACAGGCAGTGCGTCTATGTAGAGAACACGACCCCGATAACCGAGAAGACAATCGGCGAGCCGAAAGTCATGTGCACCGAGGACGAGTGGAAGGATTACGGAAGCCCCGACTTTGGCTGCTATTATATAAACCAGAGCACCAAGATTACCCTTGACTGCACAGAGAGGGGCCCTCACCCGACAGGAATTGTTACGCTTTACTACAGGGACTACCTGCTTAACGAGACCGCCCCTGCATATACCGACGTTTCGGGAGGATATGTCGAGATAACGAAGAACGAGGACTCCGAGCACGCGCTTGAGTTCTACTGCGAGGACGCTTTAGGAAACACAGACGGCGTGCACAGGGAAATCGACATTGTCGACTCACAGGCCCCGGTGGTGACAAAAGAAGTATTCGCCCCGAAAGTCGCGGGCAACCAGTCGCCGATACATTACTATCTCACGGAAGAGTCCAAGATTGCGCTTACCTGCGAAGACCTTTTGCCCCACCCTGTTGGTGACGTGACCCTTTACTGGGAGCTGTACTGGAGCGAAACGTGCGAGCCCGGCTGCTGGGATTCACCCATCGATTCAGGCTCAACGGATGGATATAAGGAGTTCACCGGCCTTGAAGACTCCTGCCACAAGCTCGTCTACTGGTGCGAAGACGCTCTTGGAAACACTGCAGAGGAGATGATTGAGATTGATGCTGTGGACAACAAGGCTCCGATATCCTGGAAAGTCCTTACCGGAAAGCAGATTGAGTGCTCTGCAAATGAAAAGAATTCTTATGGGATTAATGATTGCGCCTATGTAACTCAAGACACCTTGGTTGAGCTTTACTGCGAGGACCAGTTGCCTCACCCTGTCGGCGGCGAAACGATATTCTACCGAATAGATTGGAAGGAATACGAAGATGATGCCTGGACTGAAGGCACTTGGGCTGAAGTTTCGAGCGGATATACCTTCACCTATGAGAACGACTCATTCCACAGGCTGACTTGGTACTGTGTTGACGCTCTTGGAAATGAAGAAGAAAAGAAGGTTGAGCTTGATATTGTTGACACTCAGGCGCCTGTTGGGTTAAAAGTAATAGGCGAGCCTAAGATTGAGTGCAGTTCTGAAGAATTGCCTGAAGCTGGATTTGACTGCTGGTGGGTCCAGGACCACGTGACCGAGATTAACCTTACCTGCGAGGACCAGTTGCCTCACCCTGTAGGGATGGAGGAGGTCTGCTACAAGATGTCCTTTGATGTGCCGCAGACGCCTTGGCTTACCGAGGAATACTGCGGACAGTTCGGTGGAGAGTTGAAAGGCGACTGGTGCTGCGCCGACGCCTCGGACGGCCAGGTTTACACTTTCACTTTCCAGGAGGACTCGGTACACGACCTCGAGTACTTCTGCAGGGACGGCTTAAATAACACGAACGAGGTAGACCTCGAATACTTCAGGGTCGACTCGACTCCTCCCGTAACGAACAAGACCTTCGTGGGTCCAACCTATCCTGCAGGCGAGGCGGACATTGAGAAGTTCAGCCTTGAGGGCGACCAGATAACGCACTTCTGGCTGAGGGACCACGTGACAGAAATCCACCTTGACGCGGTCGACGAGGCAGAGCCTTGCGATATAGGTGTAAAGGAGATACATTACAGAATCGGGATGGATGAGGACGACGACGAAATGTTCAACGAGACTGAAAAGGGCGTTTGGGTTGTCGTTTCCAGCAGCCATGTGGACTTTACAATCGACGAGGACTGCCTTCACAGGATAGAATGGTACGCGGTTGACCTTCTTGGAAACGCCGAGGATACACACATCCAGATTCACCGGGTCGACTCCACCCCTCCTGAGAGCTGGAAGTACTTCGAAGGCCCGACCTATCCTGCAAGTGAAGAGGATATTGAGAAGTTCAGCCTTGAGGGCGACCAGATAACGCACTTCTGGCTTCGCGACAACAAAACAAGCCAGGATGGCACTTGGATCTTTATAGATGCCTATGCTGATAAGGAAGAGCCTTGCGCTGTCGGAACAGACTATGTCCACATTGAGCTTTGGAGAGACTCCACAGGCGACGATGTTGTAGACACCTTAGTCTGGGAAAAGAATGTCTCCCCTGAGGATTTGGTTTACGCCTTCCAGATAGAGGAGGACTGCCTTCATATGATAAAATGGTACGCAGTCGACCTTCTTGGTAACGCCGAAGCCGAGCACGTCCAGTACCACAGGGTTGACTCCACCCCTCCGACGACGGTAAAGGTTATCGAGGGCCCTATATGCAACGCGACGGAAGACGATATCGAGAGGTTCGAGCTTGAGACCGACGAGGAGATAGAGACCTTCTATCTTACAAGCAACACCACAATCACGCTTACAGCAACCGACCAGGCAGAGCCTTGCGCTGTCGGAGTTGAGGGCTTCTACTACAAAATCTCGAGAAGCACCGACAACGGCGAAACCTGGGAGGTGCTAAATGACACGCAGGCTTTAGGAAACAGCGTCGCTTTCACCTTTGAGGAGAACTGCCTCCACAAAATCGAGTGGTACGCGGTTGACAGGCTTGGAAACGCCGAAACCCTGCATGTCCAACTGCACAAGGTCGATAACACCCCTCCAGAAATCGTGAAGCTTGTCGGATGGCCGTCTCTTGGCCCTGACGAGAACGAGGAAACCGGAGAGGACGCATGGTGGGTTACGACCGACACGAAGATTAACCTTGACGAAACCTATGACAGGGAAGGCCAGTGCGCGTCAGGCAGGATGAAGATCGAGTATAGGATCTGGTGGGACAAAACAGGCCAGTGGGGCGAGTGGAAGGAGTACACAGGCGAGTTCAACCTTCTTGGCCAGTCCACGCACAGGCTTCAGATAAGGGCGACAGACTGCCTTGGAAACACCGCCGAGGACACAGAGACCTTTATAGTGCACGAGAACATCCAGGGAAGCGAGTGCGCAGTGCCGATATCCTATAACAACTACTTCGGCTGGGATTGGAGGTCGATGGACATGCCCAAGATGATGGTCGACATTTACACAGACGACGCGAGGGTCTGGAATGTCATGAAGCTCATGGAGGGCAAGTACGACATCATATACTTCCAGAACTACCTGACGGGAGACTGGAGCTCATATATGCCGGGAAGGATCGATAACAAGACAGGCGAGCCTCTAAACAGCCTCGAAAGCTTTGGAAACAACCCGGGCATATACTACATCAAGCTCAAGGGCGACGCGAGGTACATGAGCTACTTCGTTATCAACAACGACCTGAGGGAGGGCTGCGAGGTTGAGTTCACCGAGTGCTCGGACATGCTCGACAACGACCTCGACGGCTACTGGGACTTTGGCTATGACGTGGAATGCCTGAGCACTGAGGACGACTCGGAAGCCCCGGTATGCGGCGATGCGCTGGTAGAAGGCGCTGAAGAGTGCGACGAGAAGGGGGACAACGGAGTCGAATGCATACCTGCTTACGGCGCCTCCTGCGTTTACTGCAGCCTCGCCTGCGAGAACGTGACACTTGACGGAGGACAATGCGGCGACGGCACCGTAAATGGCCCAGAAGATTGCGAGGCGGAGGAGGACTGCTCCGAGGGGTATTACTGCGATGCCTGCATCTGTGTGGAGGGAGTGACAGAATAAGTTTTAAGGCTTTATTATGAGAGCGAACACATTTTTGGCGGGGGTCTTTCTTGCGATTCTTGTGATGCCGCTATCATTTGCCGACTTTCCCGGCGACTGGTGGGGGCAGGTATATATCGGCGGCGAGCTTGTTCCTGACGGGACCCCTGTAAGCGCTTATGTTAATGGTGTGCTCTCCGACAGCACTCTGGTCGGCGAAAGGCTCGGCCCCGGCTACTACGAGTTTATCATTGACGACGCAAAGGCTGGAGACACGATAACCTTTAAAATCGGCTCGGTAGAGGCGGAGCAGACGGCAGTCTTTTCGGACGGCTCGCATGACCGCCTTGACATTACGCTTGCGAACGCCGAATGCGGCGACTCAATCTGCAACGGTGCCGAAACCTCTGACTCCTGCGAGGCAGATTGCGGAAGCCCGCCTGTCGAACTGTTGCTGCCTGATGGGACCACAAAAGCATCTTATGTCGACGGAAGGTCTTTGGGCGACTCTACAAAGTTCTATTCTTCAGGCGCGGCATCATCAACTAACGGGGAAGAAACTGGCGACAAGGAATACGCTGACGGCGCATCGTGCCTGCCCGAATGGTCATGCGGCGAATGGTCGGGATGCATCGAGGGTGTGAGGAGCAGGACCTGCACGGATATTAACGGATGCGAAACTGACAGGTACAAGCCGGAGGAGACAGCGGAATGCGCTTTGGGTGATGAGACTGCCCCTTTCTGCGGCGACGGCATCTGCAGCCCCGATGAGGACTGTCCCGAGGACTGCTTCTACGAGGTGTCTGCGCTCGATAGCGGGCTCTTCGCAATGACAGGGAGATTCCTCGAAAATACGAATCTGTTATGGGTGATTGGGCTACCGCTCTTATTCATACTTCTTTTGGCATACCTTTATTACCAAAGGCAAAAATCCGGAAAGCCCGGGAGAAAATAGTCTTTCTTTGCTTAAGTGTGGCTTTTAGGAGTTTGTGGTTTTAGGAACCGATTGAGGGGGTGTGATATTAGAGATAGAAAATATAAGGGTTTGCGGCATGAGAATCCATCTTCAGTTTGGGGCGTATTACTGAATTTTATATAGGCCGTGATTCAGGCGCCACATCAAAGTAATATTTCCGTATTATAGACTCATTACTTTCACGGTAATGAATAAATAGCTGGCGCGCTAAGGGTGTATATGGGAAGAAGAGTAGTTGGAGAATACCTCATCGGCATGGTGTTTATTGCGCTGATTATTGCTTCTCCGGTACTCTCGGATTGTGGTGGTTATCCTGATCCCGGAACTGAATGCGGTGATGAAGGATATGCCTATGGTATGTGCGAGGGTACTATTCTTAAGAGTATGGTCTGCAGCAATAGTCTCTGGTCGAACTGGGTGGTTGTACAGGACTGCGCCGAACGGAGCGGCTGGCAGAGTACAATCCAAACCCGTTGGGTTCTTGACGGAGAATGCACTTTAAAGGAGCAGGTGAATGAAACCT
>JBNGEE010000016.1:5353-9940 GCA_049975565.1 Candidatus Aenigmatarchaeota archaeon | reverse complement strand
TTTCCGGGCGCCCGCCGAGTTTCGGCCCGGTTTTGCATACACCCTCATTGTCTTTGCTTTCTTCCCCGGCATCCGGCAGAGCCCCGACATTTCCCACCCTGTGGATTATGGGGATACTGTCCGGGTTTTTGGGCATTGCTGGCCTGAAGGGCGCTTCTATGTGCCCGAACTCCGGCTCAAAAAGCTCTTCTGGCACGGCAGGTATTTCTCCTGCACCCTCAGGGGCCGGGGAATGCTTTCCCTGCGCAACCATAGAGAGGAAAAAGTTTTCGAGACTGACATTCACCTGCCCGCTTTTGCCAATAATCCCGAAGGGCTTTGTATAGCAGTCCTCCGAGAAAAACATATCGGCAGAGGTGAGCCAAGTTTTGTTGTGGGGGAGGTAGCAGTCGATCCTCATCATCTCCCCATTTATTTTCCGCGAAACTATCCTGTATGTCAGGCCGAGCCCTTCTATAAATCCCCTGAGCGTTTCAAGCATTTTCTTTTTTGAGGCCTCGTATCCGCTTTCAGGCTCGAAAAAGGTTATGAGGAGAGATGTGCCTTTTTGTGTATAGATGTAGTGCGGATTCTGGACGATTCTTTTTCCCAGCGCTTCGTAAAGGTAGAACGGAATCTCTTCAAAGACTATTCCTTTTGGGGCGCCCTTTATCGGCGGGACCTTGCCTGTGAGAAAATACGACTCGTAGGCCTGCGCGGGGTTGTCGGGCTCTGCCAATATGCGAGACATAATTTCCGGAGGCACTATGTTGAGGATATCCTTTTTCTCAAGCAGGCCAAATGTGGTGTAGGAGATTGGGAAAAATTCCTCGAGCGGGAAATTTTGTAAAAGCGAGTCCATCAGGGACTTCTTCATGGCCCTGAGCTCCTTCATGCCCTTTGGAAGGTAGAAATACTCGTTTCTGGCGAGACCCTTTTTCACGTATTTTTGCCGCTCGACTTCTTTGAAGGGGTTGATCTGGGGGCCCGTCTCCTCCCCGGACTTGTGGACGAGCTTCCAGGTCTTTTCCCGGGTTTTTGACTGGATAAGCGACATTATCCTTGCGATGCCCCCTTTGAGCATATCTTTTTCCAGGTCGCGAAACACCACCTTGCAAGTCTTTCCATTGCATATGGCGGTCTCGGTGAAGGGCACCTCAAGCTTTCCAACGTGGTCGCAGTCAAAGACCAGCTCGTAGTACGGAAGATAAAAATCCCGCACTCCAAGTTTGTATTCCCTTGCGGTTTCGGAGAGCTTTTTTATGAGCGCGTTTATGAAGGGCGACATTTCGTCTTTTCCCTCGAAGCTCAGAAAAAGCCTGTTTGAGCTGTACGTGCCCCTTTGGAACAGGCCGCCCGCGCACTTCTTTATCCGGGCAACAAGGCGGCTTCCTATGACCTCGCCGAGCTCTTCGGAAAAAGCGACGGTAAGCTCTAGTTGGGCTGTCGTTGGCATAACAATCTTTCCCTGTCAATATATAATAAATTACTTGGAGTCTAAAGTTATGCGCTGGTCGTCTAGATGGCCAAAAATCCCCCAAAGGATTAGGCTTCAGGACGTTGGCTATGATACCGGCTTGCCAAGCCGGCGACCCGGGAGAAGACTTTCTTTCCCGAAAGAAACCTCATCCTGAATGGATGGGGTCCCCGTTCTTGGGAACGAAGGAAGTCCTCTACGTCAAAGAAAGGGAGATTCGCGCTTCGCGCAATATTACCTTAAATTGGCGTTAGGAATGGGTCTTCGAATCCCGGCCAGCGCAGATTTCCAAAATGGTTGCTGCGGCAGCTTATGTTAAGTTTACTTTGGGGTGCAGACCTTTTTTAAAGGGTTGCTGCGGCAGCTTATGTTAAGTTTACTTTGGGGTGCAGACCTTTTAACCAACTTAGCCAATAAAGGGTTGCTTCGAATCCCGGCCAGCGCAGATTTTAAAACACCTCTTCACAGCCCCTTCACAACTTTATTGTACAAAAAGTTCGTGTCACCTGCGACTTTCTTTATGTTGAAAATGTTCTCCGCCCTGATTCTGCCGCGCTCGCCCATTGCCTTCGCGGCGACGTCGTCCTTCAAAATTTCTTTGATTCCCCATGCGATGTCGGAGGGGTTGTTTCCGTCTACGTGCACCCCTGTCTTTTCCGGGCCGCTGTTTACGACCTGCTCCCTGAACCCCGAAATTCCCGAAGCGCCGACGACAATCGGCTTTTTCATGCACATGGCCTCGAGGGAGACGATTCCGAACGGCTCGGAAGTGCTCGGAAACACGCAGACGTCCGAGAGCGCGTAGTGCGCGATTCTCTCCTCCTCTGAGACGAACTCGGACCTGATTTTTACCCAGTCCTCAATCCCGAACCTCTTCGTGAGCCTTACAATCTCCGCGTGCTCCTCACCCTTACCGAGAATAATCAGCTTTGTGTTTGGGTGGTCTTTGAGGACTTCGGGAAAGCCAAGCAACAGGTTTTGAACGCCCTTTACCTGGGCGAGCCTTCCTACAAAAAGTATGACATTCTCGCCTTCCCCCAGATCATAAAGCCTCTTTAGGTTTTCGACGAGCCGCGGGTCTGTATTTGAGAGGCTGTACTTTCCCGGGTCGCAGCCGTTCCAGACCACGTTTATCTTCTCCATGGGGTAGCCTAGGCTTATGAGGTGCTCCTTCATGGAATATGACACCGTTATCACCATGTCCGCCGCCTCGCATATGGCCCTCTCGAGGCTCTTTATCGAGCCGCTTCCGTTGCCGACCCTCTGCTGCTCTGTCGAGTGGACGTGAAATACGATGGGGATATCCAGATTCTCTTTTATTATGAGGCCGGAAATCGCCGAGAGCCAGTCGTTGACGACGACAAGGTCGTACTTCTGATTTTTTGCAAGCTCGTTTATGAACTTCGCGGCGGAAAGGTGGTTGTAGGAAAGTATTTGGTTGAAAAACGAGAGTTGGCTTCCCCACCCTCTGAGTTCTTCGCACACGAACTGCCTTAGAGCAAGCGACCCCTCAACGGTCATCGGGCGGTGTATGCGTAGGGTTTTTCCCATATCCTCTCGCGTTTCGAGCTTCCCGTCGTTTATGGTGAATACATCGATTTCGTTTCCGAGATTTAAAAGCTGGGGCACCATCTGGGAGGCATATATTCCAAGCCCGCCCACTATCCGGGGAGGATACTCCCAGACGAAGTATGCAATGCGCATAATACAATAGCCGGAAATAATATTAGGCTGTTTTAGCAGGGCATTTCTTGTTTTTTGGCTGAGATTTTTTTGGGTGCGGCAGGGAAAGCATCGTCTGTTGCAAATAAATATAAATAGGGTGTTAATTATGGTTATTAAGATTGTTTTGCCCTTACTTTACCTTTTGGTCTTTGTTTTGCTATTGGTGCCGGGCAGTTGTATGGTTCCGGTAGAGTCGGACGAGTGCCTGACTTTGACCTGCAGCAGTATTGGCTCGAGTTGCAGCAATGGCGAGTGTACGATTGACTGCGACGGTACCCAGCACACCCTGACCTGCGATTCGAATTCAATTTCAACGACCTGCAGCGATGGAGAGTGCAAGGCTTGTTGCGGGCCGGGCACACTGCCAGAATGTAACGAGTGCTCCGACGGTACCGCCTGCGGAGAGACAAATCCGCAGGGTCTCAACTGCACCTGTATGGACATGGACAAAAACGGTGAAACCGACCTGTGTTACCTCAGGAATGTTCCAAATATACCCGGCACAAGGACATGCACGGAATGCTCTGACGGTACCGCCTGCGGAGAGACAAACGCAGACAACAGGGAATGCGTCTGCAGCGACTGGAACAAAGACGGCGAGCACGACTACTGCCAGTTGAGCTTTGTAGTCCCAAAAAGGCCTTTGTGTGACAAATGCTCGGACGGAACCCTATGCGGAGAAACGAACCCGCAAGGAATGGAATGCGATTGCCGCGACTGGAACAATGATGGCCAGAATGATCACTGTTACCTAAAGAGGTTAAGGCCTTCCTGCACCGAATGCTCGGACGGTACAGCCTGCGGAGAGACAAATGACAAGAATCTGAAGTGCAGTTGCATGGACATGGACAAAAACGGTGAAACCGACCTGTGTTACCTCAGGAATGTTCCAAATATACCCGGCACAAGGACATGCACGGAATGCTCTGACGGTACCGCCTGCGGAGAAACAAACGCAGACAACAGGGAGTGCATTTGCAGAGATATGAATGGTGACGGGGATAATGAAACCTGCAGCCTTACCCCAAAGATACCTGACCGCCCCACTATACCAAACACTAGAGCCTGCACCGAGTGCTCCGACGGTACCGCCTGCGGAGAAACGAACCAACAAGGCATGGAATGCTCTTGTGTGGATGTCACGGGCGACGGGAACAATGAGATTTGCCGTCTGACAAGGGCCACATCAAGCAACCCGAAAAGCAGTTATTCACTGGCCGAGTTCATCAACAATATATTTGACTGGATAAACAAAATGCTGGCAAATCAAAACAGACCTTCCGGCAGATAACTTTTTTAGATATTGCTTCTTTATTGTTGCTTCAGTTATTAAGCCACGGCTTTTTTGCTTTTTTCGACCACCCTTATGATACTTGTAGATATTGTGAGCGGAATTGGCACAACCG
>JBNGEE010000016.1:0-5343 GCA_049975565.1 Candidatus Aenigmatarchaeota archaeon | reverse complement strand
GTTCTATTGTGAGCTCCTTTTTCGCATCGTTTAGCCTCACGATTCTTCCCTTCTCTCCCTTGAAAGGTCCGCTTAGGATTTCTATAATATCCCCCGCGTCAAGCTCGATGGAAGGCTTCTCCTTCTCGAGGTATTTTTTGATGTCCTCTATCGTAACCGGCTTTTTTATGATTCCCTTGACGTGCGGTGCCCCGTAGATCGCCCTGTTTATGTCCTCCTGCTCGCCGTCGAGGAAAATGTAGCCTTTGAGCTCCTCCAAAAACAGGATTGCGCCGATGTCAAGCCCCC
This sequence comes from Candidatus Aenigmatarchaeota archaeon, assembly GCA_049975565.1. GTDB lineage: Archaea > Aenigmatarchaeota > Aenigmatarchaeia > QMZS01 > QMZS01 > JAFGCN01. Next base: position 5,055 of record JBNGEE010000016.1, on the reverse strand, counting down.
TCATCTGTATCTCCTCCTCGATGTACTTGAGGGCAATTCTCTCCCTGCCGATTACGACTCTGATTGGAACTATCATAATATTTTCCCGAATTTAATAAATATTCGCCTTGTTTTGAAAGCTATAAATAGGTTATGTTGGTGGAGGGCAGTTTTGGGATGCAACTCTCCGGGAGGGGCGTTCTGAAGGTTATAAACAGATAAAATAATGAGAGCGTTTGGAATCGAGAGCACCGCTCACACATTTGGCATAGGGGCGGTCGATTTGGGGAAAAGGGAGGTTCTGGCAAACGAATCCGTGTCCTACCGCCCGAAGGAAGGCATAATCCCCGCCGAATGCGCCCGCTTTCTCGAGGAAAATGCGGAAATTGTCCTCGAAAGGGCCGAAAAAAAGCTGGATTTGGGGAAAATTGACGTGATTGGGGTTTCTCAGGGCCCGGGCCTGCCGCCAAGCCTCTCCTTTGGCCTGAAGTTCGCAAAAAGCCTTGCGGAAAGGCTATGTAAGCCCCTTATAGGGGTCAACCACTGCCGCGCCCACATAGAGATTGCGAGGTTTCTCTCCTCCGTGCGCGAGCCCGTCGTTTTGTACGTTTCCGGTGGCAATACCCAAGTTATCTACGCCGACAGGCGGGGAAATTACAGGGTTCTTGGCGAGACCCAGGATATCGGGATTGGAAACGCCATAGACAAGCTCGGCCGCGCCATGGGCCTCAAATTCCCCGCCGGCCCGAAAATCGAGGAACTGGCGAAAAAGGGGGATTTTGTAATGCTTCCGTACTACGTTAAGGGTATGGATTTGAACTTTTCGGGGATTCTGACTGACGCCACAAGGAAGTTCGAAAAGATGGCAAAAAGCGGCCCCGAAAAGGCCCGCGCGGACATCAGCCGTTCGTTTCAGGAAGTCTCCTTTGCGATGCTCGCTGAGGTCACCGAGAGGGCGATGGCCGCCCTCAACCGCAAAAATCTGCTTCTGGTCGGGGGCGTCGCGCAAAACATGAGGCTTTCGGAAATGCTCGATATTATGTGCCGGGAGCGCGGGGCGAAATTTTACGCCGTGGCGAGGGAATACGCCGGGGACAACGGGGCTATGATTGCGGCATCTGCGGCCCTGGAATTCAAGAGGTCAAATACCCGCGCGCCGGAGGAAATCAGGCCGAACTGGCGGATTGACGCGCTGTGAATTATATATAGGTGGTGGGAGATAGTTTATGGAAACTCAATGTGCGGGAGAGGATTACAGCCTCTTGGGGAGGGTGTTAGACCCTCCAGATTTCCAAAATAAAATTTTGGATGCAATAGCCGCCGGAAAATCCAAAGAGATTAGCTTTAGCGTGCACATTTATACCCATCCCTTCCTCAGGGAGTTGGGGGGCGCAGGAAATTAATATATTTTATGAGCCGGAACCACCCAAAGAATTAGGGGTTGTTTCAGATGATCTGATATATGTAAGAGACCCATAAAGCCGTAGGGGGAAAGCAAAGGAGTATCCTACGAAGGGAGAGTTAGATTATTACATGAATAAATGGGAATAAGTTGAGAGATACCATATACCTCCCGAGAAAGTGGGGCCTGTCTTTGACATGATTGAGGCGGGGCAATTACCTCTAGAGATCGTGGCTTATATAACGGGCGAAAATGCCTCGTCTTAGAAACGAATTTTGACGTGGGGTGTTGAGTCCTGTGTTGCCCCAACCCGCCGATTTTTCTATTAATTCTTAAAAAACAAGACTAAATATGGCGGAAATGCGGGATTTGAAGGTTGGCGGCTACGTGATGGTGGACGGAGAGCCATGCAAAATCAACGACCTCGTGAAGTCAAAGCCAGGAAAGCACGGCGAGGCGAAGGCGCGAATCGAGGTCGTCGGAATTTTTGACAGGAAAAAAAGGAGCGTCGTAAAGCCTGTCACGGGCACGATTCAGGTGCCGATGATTCTCAAGAAAAAGGCGCAGGTAGTGAGCGTCCAGGGCGACACGGTTCAGCTTATGGACCTTGAAAACTACGAGATGTTTGACCTTTTCATCCCTGAGGGGAAGGAATTTTCCGAGGGCGAGGAGGTGGTTTATATTGAAGTCGAAGGCCGCAGGGGCTTTCCCGACAGGTAGCAATCATGCCCGCTCTTTTTAAGGGGGTAGTTGAAATAATTATATACGGCCGTGGAGGCCAGGGCGCAAAGACCGCAGGCGAGCTTATAGCGGAGGCCGCGCTTATTGAGGGGAAGTTTGCGCAGGCGTTTCCGGAGTACGGGCCTGAGCGGCGCGGCGCCCCGACAAGGGCGTTCGTGCGCATCTACGACCGCGAACTCCGCTCCCACGAGCCGATTCTTGACCCCGACTACATAATCGTCCTCGACAAGTCCCTTACGGAGTTAATAGAGAACAAGGGCGCAAAGGCGATAATAAACGCGAAGGAGGCAAAAAATGAGTTCGGGGAGACTTATCTTGTTGACGCATCAGCCATCTCCTACGAGGTGCTTGGAAAAAATGTCCCCAATACCGTTCTTGCGGGCGCTTTTGCGAGGGTCAGCCAGGCTGTGAGGGTAGATTCCGTCCTCAAGGTCAAAGAGGAGGTCTTCGCGAAAAAATACGGCAAAGGCCCCGTTGCCGAAAAGAACCTCGAGCTTGTGAGGCGGGGATTTGACGGGGTTAAAAAGATTTGATTCTACTGGCGGAATAATCTCAAGGGGTAGTATTTATTAAACAGGAATATTCGCTTATGGGTGACTGTTTAGGATATATTCCGCTACCTCCTCCCAAAAGGATAGATGTCCTTATGGACAGGGTGAGGGGTGGTTGGAGAGAAGACACTTTAATGGCAAGGCAGCGCCTGGAATTGGTCGAGAGGCTGCTGGATGAGATTGGACTTGATCCAGGATACATAGAAACTTATCCGGAATATTATAAAATGAGGGGCGAGGTTAGAAACTATTTCAATCTAATCAACGGATACCTTGAGCAGACTGAGGCCCTGGGAGTGGCCTCTTCCCTGACACCTTAGAATATCTTGAACTTCGCCTTCTCGATTCCTGTCTGCGTAATCTCGAACTCGACTTTTTTTCCTTCCGGCAGGCTTCGGTGCTTTCGGAGTATCGCAAGCCTTCGGTTCTCGTCGACCCTCTTTAGCTCGACGAGGCACTTGCTCCAGTATTTCACCACATCGCGGCCGGAGAGCTCAATCTCGTTTGAGTTCATGCTGTAGACCTGGTTTGTGATGATGGCGGGAATCTTTTTTGCCCGGGATAGGTTTGAGAGAAAAGCAAGCTGGGCCGCGAGGCACTTGTTTGTGGCCGTCGCGTTTTCGTCGCTTAGTGCGAGCCGGTAGAGCGCCACGAAGGAGTCAACAACCATCAGGCTCACGTCGGCTTTTTTGAGCTTCTGAATCGCCTTTTCCTGCTCGGAAAGGCAGGAAGGCTTTTCGTAGATTACGTTTTCGAGGTCTTCTTTTGTGCCGCCCATCTGGAAGAACCTCTCAACAGAAAACCCGTTTTCGGTGTCGATATACGCGACCTTTCCTTTTTTGAGCGCGGACAGGGCAAAAAGTAAGCAGAGGTTTGTCTTTCCCGAGCCTGCGGGGCCGTATAAATTTGTGACCACCCCTTCCTCGATTCCTCCGCCCAAAAGCTCGTCGATGACTTTGGCCCCCGAGGGGAGCCTTGAAGTTTCCATAATTTCAAATATTAATTAAGTTTAAGGGGCTTGTTGGGCCGATTGGCAGGGGTTATATCGCCCCAGAGATTATTTCCCGTAAATACCCCGGGGCTCTGCCCCGATTGTGAGGAGGTCATTTTCGCTTTGAAAGCAGTTTCTCAATCGATTCTTTCTCTTTTAAAGTATTAACCGAGTGCCAGACGGAAGACGGTATAACCATGCCCTGCACTTTTCCCTCGGCGGCGAGTTCGGGGAGGATGTTATGCTCGAGTTCCGGGCTGTCTTTGGCGTTTAAGTCGATTTCTTTCTCGATTCTCTGGAAAACCTCCGGCTCCATTATGTACTGGCCGGTGCTCGTGTATTGGGGGATGAACGGCTTTTCGATGAAGCGCGTGACGAGCATTTCGGAGTTGAGTTCGGCGACGCCATAAGGGTAGTTCGTGCCCGATGTCAGAAGGAATGTGACAAGAATTTTTCTCTCCTCGACCCCCTGCAGGTGCTGGAGCAAAAGCCGGATAGGCAGCCTCTTGTCAAAAAATAGGTCGTCAGGAAAGCATATCAGGGCCCGCTTGCCCTTGTCGATTTTTCCGTTGTCGAGGGCGTACTTCATTGCCTTTGCCCGGCCTTTGATGGTTTCCGGCTCTATAGAATAGGTGGCCTTTATGCCGTATTTGGAGCCGTCGCCGACGTGTTTTTTTATCTCATCAGCCCGGTAGCCGATAAGAAACCTGAAGTCCCGAAATCCGCAGCTTGCGAGATAGTAGAGTGTCTCGTCGATTAGTGTGCTGCCGTTTATCTCGAGAAGCGCCTTCGGCTTGTCGATAAGCCCCATCCTTTTCGCCCTGCCGCCGGCAAGGACTATCACCTGGGTCTTTTCGATTTCCTTTGAAATGGCGCCTAACTCGTCCATAAATCAGTATCTTTTTAAAATAAAAGCCGGACTTTTTGGGGCTGCTCCGGATATTTAGGCTTTGTTGACTGAATACACCTTGGGGGTATATGAACTTTATTTATGTCCTATTATGGGCCCATGGTGCAATGGCAACACGCTGCCTTCGCATGAAGCCTTTCTTTCCCCAAAGAAAGGCCTCAACGCCAAAGAAAGGAAGCTTCGAAAAAGCTGACGCTTTTTCAAATTAATTCCGTCTTGGCTTTTCGAAAATGGCAGAGACTCTGGGTTCAGCCCTTTCTTTAGGAAAGAAAGGTCCGAAACCCCCAAAGAAAAATCTTTCGAATGAAAGTGCCTAGCGGAAGGTCGCGACCTCCTGTTATGCCTGCTTTGGGGTGCAGACCTTTTTAGCCAAAGTAGCCAGTAAAGGGTTGCACAGAATCAACTCCCAGTGGGTCCATATAAGCCTTTTTGGAAAAGGCTTAAGCCAAAACTATCTTCTTGCTTCGCAATTATCTCACCG
>JBNGEE010000015.1:0-10211 GCA_049975565.1 Candidatus Aenigmatarchaeota archaeon | reverse complement strand
GACCCGTACAACACGACCGCCGCGAATTTCACGACACAGAAGCACGGCGTTGAGCTGATTTACGACGAGGGGCTTGGAGGCGCCGGCAACGGGACAGAGATCTTCAGGAACGGGTCAGTAACGCTTTCGATTCTTGTCAACGACACGAACTCGAGCCTGCCGGTTTACGGGGCGAAGTGTTATCTCTGGGTTGGCGGCACACAAATTTATTATAACCAGACCAATTCGACCGGGCACTGCAATTTTCTCTTCAGCCCGAACCAGTCTTTTGCGGTCGGAAAGACGTACTGGAATGCGGGAATACTGGACGACCACAATTACCTGAACACGAACTCTACCCAACTGAACCTGACTTTAAGGGGCTGGCTCCACCCGGAAATCCAAAATGAAGCCAACTATACTTTTTACAGGGGAGAGGCCGCCCCGTTCAGTGCCCTGCTGGTGGACGAATTCGGAAATCCGGCAACTCTTAACGATTACAACTGCACCTTCTCCCTAAACTCTTCGGAGATAGGAAGCAACACCTCAAGCGCGGGCAACTGCACATTGAGCTATGCGGCGGGCTGCGCAGGCATTTGCTCCGCTGTCGGCCCGAAGTCCCTCGGGGTTTCGATATCACGAATCGGAGGCGAGGATTATTATAATATCTCGGAGAGCCAGAACAGCAGCTCCGCTATCCTGATGGATACGCTAAGCACAGTTGTCACCCTTCCGCTTGACGGCAGCTACCATAAAGGCCAGAACATTTCGCTGAACGCTTCAGTCAATGACAGCTGCGGCGCCGTCACGGGGCCTACTCTGACTTGGTACCTTGTGGACAGGAAAGTTTTCAGCCTGACAATCACGGAATCCGGCAGCAAGGCACGTACGAATTACCCGATTGTGCTTCCGGGCTCCCTGTTTTCCGAAGATTATTTCGATCTGAGCGAGTGGAGGCTCAACAATACGCGCATAACCCTTGGCGGCGCCGAAATTCCTTTCACGATGTATGCTTGGGCAGATTCCCAAAAGTCTGTGCAAAACAACAGTCAGATCTATATGGGAAGCCTCTCTGAAGTCGTATTCCTGACAAACCTCTCCTCCGGCGGCTCGAAGACCTATAATTTTGACCTGAGGTATGACCATCCAACCTCATACAGCGTGGGCTACAGCCTGCTGAACGCCGGCTTCGATTCCGGGAATTTCTCTTATTGGGAGACCGCTGTGTGCAGCAACGTGGGCTGTTCGCTTAATATCACATCTTCAGGCACGGATATTTATGCAAACCTTTCGGCCGACGACGGGACGGCAGCCCTGTTTCAGGCGCTTCCAAATATCACGCGCGCAAGCACGGTCGGGATAAAGTACAAAGCGTGGGGCGAGTTTGACGTCGAAAGCTATCCCGGGGGTTTTTATCTCGAGGCAGGGGGTGTTGCCTGCAACCTTACCCCCGACATAATACTGAATGCGGACGGGGAGGGATATGTGGCCATGCCCGAAAACTGGACGCTTGCAAACTGCACAAACGCCGCATTTTCTTCGGCGGGCAATCTGTCGGTGTTTCTTTGGGATTCGGGCAACGGAGGGGGCGATCCTTCCAACACCAATGTTCTTATAGACTACATATGCTTTTTGAACTCGTCCGGAAGCTGCCGGAATTTCCATTCCGGGAATCCCTTAACCGTCCAGACAGACCTCAAGGAAAACCTTGGAAGCACGAGCCAGTACACGATTGCGGCCGATGACGAGGTCGGGAGAAGGAAGATTGTCGCAGAGGCAGAGAAGCCATATTATTCCGAAGGCGCGGGGTCAAAGTATTTTAACCTCACGGGATTTTCGGCTGTTTCCAACCTGACCGTGGATTCGGAATACTGCGTTCTCGGTGGGGAAAACGTGTCATGGTATATCTGCATGATGGACTCGAATCTGGATTTGGTTGCCGAGGTGACTGACAACTTCACCGAAGAAGGGATATATAACTATACGGTTGACTTCTACAACAGCACTTACTATCTGGGGCAGAACAGCACGGACACAAGTGGCGTTTCGCGCCATGCCGCAACCGTCGGGTCCGGCGCGAACTACACATTTTCCTGCAACATAACCTCCCGGGAGGAGCTCTTTTACAACTCGACCGAGCCCAGTGAGCGCAACGTGACGATACTTGTGGACAACGGGACAACCGAAGGCTCGCTTTACCTTAACGTAACGGATGTTGGCGCAACGGGGGTGGCGCTTGACTATAACTACACTTTCCCCGTGCTGTGGGTTTTGAACAACACGGGCATTGCGGGCATGTACGCAATTGAGGCAGGGGTTCCTTCGCAAACGGGGATCATTATCCCACCAATAGCCTGTCCGCCGCTTTCAGGCGGGAAAAATTGTACCAGGGATTTCAATATAACCGTAACTGTGGATGCCTCGGCGGGAAACCACACAATTTCTTTCAATGTGACCTGGCTCAACGGCGACGGGAGCAACTCGTCAGTCTTCTCGAATATTACGGTTCAGGTTTCCGAGACCAGGAGGGTCAGGTTCTCCGAGGACAATGCCAGCCTTTCGGTTCCGATAACCACCAATAGCTCGGCAAACTTCACCCTTGTGAACTACGGAAATATCGCTCTTGAGGGGGTTTACTTCAACCTTACGGGAACGGATGCGGCGGAGGTAGCCAACTGGAGCGTTTTTTCCAAGAACAGCACAAACCTCTCAAAACTCGGCCAGGACATGTTTGATATTACCTTCACAATCCCCGCAAACTCGTCGTATATCGGGGTCTATTATTTCAACGTGACAGCCACTATACCTGACTGCACGGGAAACTGCTCGTCGTATGTGCCTTTCGTCCTCAACGTCACCTCTTTTGACTGGATGGTGTCGCCTGACACGAACATCTCGAAGACAGTCGGGCTCAAGGAGGAGGTAAACCGCTTTGGGGGTGTGACGATAACGAACCTAAGGACGACACCTTTCACGTTCAACCTCACAATCACGCCCAACGCGGGAACGATACTGCAGTTTTTGTCCCTCAACCAAAGCTCGAACGCCACGAGCATGCAGGTCACCGTCGCCAACCTGTCGGAGAGGGCAGTAAGGCTTTACTACAACACGAGCGTTTCCCCGGACACGCTTGGCACCTACAATTACACGCTCAGGATTGCGAATACCGACCCCACCAAGGCGCCGCAGTATAAAGATATCCCGCTTTATTTTGAGATAATAAACTTCACGGTCGACATAATCTCGCCCACGCAGACCTTGCCCGCGGGAAGCCCGATGGGGGTGCGAGAGAATGACACCCTGAGCATCTACGCGAACGCAAGCATCGGAGATATCCCTGTCGAAAGCAATATGTCCTGGACCGTCACGGTGGGCGGGGAATCCTGCGCGCAGGCATCGTTACCCTCGTACAACAGCACATCCAAATTGTGGAGGATAATCTGCCCTGCCCCGGAAATCCCATATAACCCAATTTACAATGACCTTGAGGTAACCGGAAATTATTCTTTGGCCGAAGTCGTGCTCTCGGACACAGAGGAGGACGCCGTAATATACGAGGACGTTCTTGAGCCGTGGTTTAGCAATGTGACGGCGGCATTCGTAAACCAGCTTTCGGCAGAAACTTACCTGTATTTCAGGGTCAACGTGACGGACAACAAAAACATCTCGTCGGTCTGGGCGAAAGTCACATATCCCACAGGCGCAAACATCACTCTTGGCACGGGCAACTGGACAAGAAGCAAAATCTCCGCGGGAGACTTCGACAGCTACAATTATACCTTCCGGTTCGCCAACCCGGACATTCTTGGCGACTACGACATAACAGTCTATGCGAACGATACGGAAGGCCAAGAGAACAGCACACCGGGCTGGTTTGATATCTACCTTCCGATTCAGGTCTCCGGAAACTTGACCTACCCGAACGGCACAGCGATGAACGCGAGCTTTTATTTCTACCGAAACGGGCACGGCCTTGAGCCGCTATACTATATGAACAGCTCGACAGTCTTTGCAGGGCCCTACAGCTGGACGATACACAAGAGGAAGTATGATATAAAGGCAGTTCTGTTCGGGCAGGAAATCCGCCTTTTCAACGTCGACTTCAACCTGACCGAAAACTCCACAAGCAGCCCCCTTGCCTTCGATTATTTCCCGGACAAGAACGCAGACGACATCTCGAACATGCTTCTCCCCGACACCGCAAACAGGCAGAATATCCTTCTTGCGCTAGTTGTCGAAAGCCAAAGAAACCTCACCGGCGCGAACTTTACCATAAACTACACGAGCGCGCTTGCGGCAGGAAGCTTCACGGAAAGCCTGCTGGAGGTCTTTGTCTGCGCCGACTGGAACTACACCGAGCGCACCTGCGACACCGGGCAGTTTTCCTACCTTGCCGGCACCTCTGGCCTCGCATCATCCAACCCCGACACAGCCAAAAACATATTTAATTTCTCATCGAGCCACCTGTCCGCCTACGCGATTGCCGAAAGTTCTTACCCTTACAAGTGGGGTGTGTCCCCGGAGGCTCCTGAAGGGGATACGACTCCCGCGGCAGGCTCGTCAAGCAGTTCCTCCGATGATGATGACGATGTCCTGAGCACGGTCGTATGCGGCAACGGAATATGCGAGATAGGGGAAAACGCGGACAACTGCCCGCAGGACTGCTCGAGGGAATTCCCTCTCGAAGTCGACACCGACCTAGGCGACGTGAGGGTCTTTTTGGGCGAGAAAAAGACTTACTGGCTGTCACTTGAAAATCCATATTCGAGGGGCATTAACGCCACAATATCCTTCAGCGACAACCTGAAAGACTACCTCAACTCCAGCCAGAAAGACGTTTTGGTAAGGGGCAACTCGAAGGCAAGGGTAAACCTCACTCTTCTGATGCCCCTAAACGAGACCGTTGGCACTTACGGCGGCTATATATCCGTCTCGGCTGAGGGCAAAAAGACCACGCTTCCGGTGACAATCCGGGTGCTCGAGCGGGCAAAGGCCTTGTTCAACCTCGAGCTTGAGCTTCTGACCCCGAGAATAAAGCCGGGCGGACAGCTTAGCTTCGTGGTCAAGCTCACAAACCTCGGCGAGAAGGGGGAATTTCCGATAAACCTGACATATCTTGTGAAAAGCCAGGAGACAAACAAGATCCTGAATAAATACTATAACCTGACAACCCTTCGGGACACCAGTATACTGTCTGAGAGCCTTCCCGTGAATCTGACGGAAGAGGGGCATTATAACATAGAAGTATGGGCAAATTATTATGAGAAGAGTATTATGGACGTGGCAAGTTTCGAGGTCGTAAAGCCCCTGTTCGACTCCCCCCTTACCGTCGCGCTTCTAGTGCTTGCCCTCGCTATGGCTGTCCTCGTCGGAGGCACTTACATCTGGAGATATTACCGCCTGTGGAAAAAGGAAAAGGAAAAGCAGCAAAGGTATCTTTATCCTCTTGATTACAATACCGTACCCAAGACCGGTTTTAAGATAGGCAAGTTCGCCGCGAGGGAGAACTATTTTTATTACGACCCGAAAGACCTCTCCACGCACATAATCGTCGCCGGAGCCACCGGAGCCGGAAAATCGGTTGCGGCATCGGTCTTTGCCGAGGAGGCGCTCGACTCTAAAATCCCTGTCATTGCTTTTGACCCCACGTCGCAGTGGACGGGCTTCGTGAAGCCGTGCAAGGACAAGAACCTGCTTTCTAGTTACCGGAAGTTCGGCATGAGCGAGTATGACATCAGGTCATATCCGGGACTGATTTATGACGTGGAAACCCCCATGTTTGACCTTGACATAAAGAAATTCGTCAACCCCGGCGAGATTACGGTTTTCTGCCTTTCTAAGCTCAAGCCCGGAGAGTATGATGTGGCCGTAAAGAACATAATCGCGAGAGTGTTTGCCGAGAAATGGGAAGAGAGCACGGAGCTAAAGGTCGTGCTCGTTTTCGACGAGGTGCACAGGCTTCTCGAGAAGTACGGCGGATCTGGAGGCTACATCGCGATCGAGAAGGCGGCGAGGGAGTTTAGGAAGTGGGGCATAGGGGTAATAATGTGCTCGCAGGTCCTTGCAGACTTCAAGGAGGCAATCGCCGGCAACGTCCTTACAGAGGTCCAGCTCAACACCAAGTCGCTCACCGACATAGAGAAGGTAAAGACAAAGTACGGCAAAAGGTACGCCGAAAGAATTGCGAGGATGGGTGTCGGCGCAGGGCTATTCCAGTACCCGAAATACAATAACGGAAAGCCGTTCTTCGTCGAATTCAGGCCGACAAAGCATGACCCGCACAAGATTACCGAGCAGGAGCTTGAGCTCTACAAGAACTACACAAAGAGGCTTGATGAGATAGCCGCAAAAATAGCGGTACTAAAGGAGAAGGGAACTTACGTCGAGAACTACGAAATAGACTACAAGCTCGCGCTAAACAAGCTGAAGCGCGGCAACTTCAGGATGTCCGAGATTTATATCTCTTCTCTTGAAAAATCGCTTGAGAAATTATGAGCGGAACTATTTTTTCTGTGAGAATCATGGGTGAACTGGAAAATGACTGAGGAAGTGCCGTCGGAGGAAAACGTAATCTCCCCTGAGGAGTTTTTCGACCTTGAGTCGAGCGAGAAAAAAAAGGAGGAGAAGAAGGGAAAGCGTTTTGGAATATTCGGTGGCGGCAAAAAGGAGGGTGGAGAGAACGCCTTGCCTTCGCAGGGTTCCACGGATACTGGACAGTACGTCACGGACCTGAGCATGCGCCTCGAGCGCCTTGGGGGCAGGCTTGAGATTCTGGAGGATGGGCGAAAGAACATCGACGAGAGGCTTGGGGAATTTGCGGAGAAGATAGGGGAGTTGAGGTCGTCCATTGTGGAGAGGGACAGGACTTTCAACGAAATTTCCGCGAAGTTCGAGAAGATTTCGGATATTGCCGCAGACATCGAGCCGCAGAAAATTTCCCGCGACCTGAACAAAAAGGCGCAGGAGATAGAGCAGATAAGGGCGCAGGCAGAATCTAACGGCGAGAAGATTTCCATCCTCATGCGAAAGATGAGTGGCATGAGCGAGGCGCTCGAGCAGATTAGGGGGATGAAAGACCTCGTTTCGGTGGCAGAAGAGCTCAACAAGAAAGTAAAGATGGTGGATGAAATAAAGCGCGAGACCGAAAGGACCGCCGGGAGATTTGAGACTCGCCTTTACGAAGTAAACGAGGCGATCTCAAAAACCCGCTCAAGCCTCGACAAGATAGACGCCAATGACGAGGCCGTAAGGGAGCTTATGCGGACTCTCGACGGGGTTTCTATGAAGGTGGAGACCCTTGCGAAAAAAGACGACCTCAATTCGCAGAAAGACACGTTCGAAAACCAGATTTCCGAGCTTCGGTTTGACATGGAATCCAAGATCGGGCAGCTTCTGGAGTCCGTCAAGAAAAGGGATGGCGGCTTTCAGGGAAGTGGAAGCGCGAATTTTTCAAAGAGGCTCGACGAACTATCAAAAAAGACAGACGAGCTTGCCGGCGAGCTGGCAAACTGCAGGAAAGAAATGCATGCCGCAATGAAACTCTTGGGGAAAGGCAAGTCCGCGCAGGCGCATGCAGGAAAAACCGCTTCCGGGGCTGACAGCGAGTACGGGCCGGAGAGCGCTTCGGATGTCTCGGAGGACCCGGTTTTCGAAAAGATAAACGCGCTTCGCGAGCAGGATCTGGATGAAATAAGTCGCCGCTTTTCGGATCTGGAGATAAAGATTCTGGAGCTCTCAAAGAACATCGACCACAGGATAGAGCACCGGGTCACGAAGGAGTCCCGGGAAGCCCGCGAGGCAATCAAAAATATTGCCGGGCAGATAGCACCTACGGAAAGATTTATTTCTGCCAAAGGCAGAGGTCGGGTTGGAGAAAATGGGGGGAAAAGTCAGGTTTCGGTGTCAGGCATAAACCAGCTTATCAAGGACGTCCAATATTACATAGACTCCAATAATGAGCCTGCGGCAAAGTCCGGATTCATCAAATTGCTCGCACTATATGAGCGTATGGACAAAAGTAACCCCTTCCTTTTGTCAAAAATTACCGAACTTCACGGGAAAATCTGCTCCATGAACTAGCGGTCTTTGATATGGGGGGGCGGACCTCTCAAGTCTATTTCAAACGGCGTATCTCGCGGTCCAGCGTCCTTTTAGTGTATACACTTCTTTTCGCAATCAGGAGTATTATGATTATCAGGAACAGGTAGAATATCCACGGTATTTCCCTGCTTCCGTCGCAGACGATAGATACTACCTCCCTGTTTACGCAAAGGGTCTGAAAGTTGGACTGGTAGTAGGCGTTTAGGGTATAATTTCCCGCGAGGTGCCCGTAAGTCGGGATTTCGATTATGGACTGCTTAGGTATCTCGTCGACGGGTATTATGTCTGCATAGACCGTATTTGTGTTTCCTCCGGGTCCGGTCAGTTCGAGCTCGAGATATCCTTTGGTGTCGTAGGGCACAACGATTACACCCAGCTTAAGGCCTTCCCCGCATTCGTGCTCGTCGTGGCTCAGGTCAAGTATGATCTTCGGGGGCACTTCCACATAGGTCACCGTAAGGCTTATGCTTTCGTTTCCGCGGATGAGGGGTATATTTATCCTTATTCCGTCTTCAGTCGGGGCATATTCGTGGCTGCAGTTGACTATTTTTTTGGTAGGGAACAACAGGGAAACGTTTGAGTAGTCCAGTTCCGCGAAATTCTTCACGGTCAACAGGGTCATAAATGTAATATCGCCCTCAGTGACCCCGACAAGTTCAGTGCTTCTTTCTGTCTCGAGCGCGGGGGCAGTAGTGATTTCCAGGGTGTATGTAAGCCACTCGTCTTCCCCTATGTCTATAAGGAAGCTTACGCTGGAGCCCTCGTCATCAAGGTCTATTTTTTGGGTGCTGAGATTGCTCGTCTTCGAGACGTGGGCACCAAGGTGTTTTTCGTATACTTTCGCGGCGTAGCGCTCCTTGACCCTCCTGTCGTTTGGGTTGTAGACCTCTATGGACTTGAGCCATCTTACGGGCTTTCCCACTTCTATTTCAAGCGGCTCCCATGGGCCTTCCCTGATTAAGAGGTCTTCTGTCTTCCAGTATTCCCGCCGGACAGTGGTGAACACATCTTCGAAGAGGTACCGATCTTCGTAGTAATCGTATCCATATGCCCGCGTGATGAGCGTGCTTGTCCCAAAGGCTGTATCGACGGAATAGCTGATTTCTATCACATCGTCGTTTATAAAGGCAGCCAGGTCCGTGGGGCTTTTGCTTCCCGCCTCCTGCACGGAGTACACATCGAGTATGTATTCCCTGTATTCCTCCGACCCTATTTTTTTCACCCCCCCGGATTTTATCAGGAACTTCAGCTTGCTGATTACGTTGTTTCGGGTGAGACGCAGGCTTATTTTTCCGACATCCATCCCGGAGTCCTTTGGGATATATATGTAGAAAAGCGGGTCTCTCAGGCCTTTTTGCCCCGTGTCTATTATCCTGAAGGTTACGTTGTTCTGGAGCATCGAGTCCGTGATAAAAGTGTCTTTTGAGTCTATTGCAATTATTTCGAGCATTTCCTCGGCCGGTGTCACCGTTCCCCCACCCCCTCCTGCTCCGCCACCTCCTTCCGAAATTCCGGGTACGGTCCTTTCGGAGTAAAGGCTCTTTTCCACAGGCGTGCCGCTTTTTGTGTATGCAGTAACGTAGGCATTGAAGGGGTATTTTACTGTATTTGCTTCCTTACCTCTCGACAAAGTGTATCGGAGGTATATGAGTTCGTTTTGCATAACGGAAACATTATCGATCAGGACTGTGAAATAGCCGTCTCCGACCGAGGATGAGGTTATATTAATCGGGAAAGTTTCCGTGTTGTTTCTCTGGAAGGCGGAAATATCCGATACTGTCCAACCGCCCGAATGGGTTATGTTGAATGTCACGTTCGATATCCCGAGGCTGCTGTGCCCGACGTGGCGCATTTCATCGATTACCGAAAGCACCCTGCCGGAGCCGTCGTTTTTTGTGATGTCCATTGTTCGGCTAAGCGACAGGTCTATCTGATACAGGGTTGGCATGTCGAAATTTTCTTCAAGGACGCTTCGGTAAATGGAACTGCCCCAGACGATTTCCCAGTCGAAGTATGGGGCGTAGTAGATGGCTGCCGGCTTTTGCAAAGGGGTTGTGGGGGGTACACCTCCCGTGGGCACGCCCGTGTCATATTTGTCCGTATAATATACCTCGCCGGGAAGCAGGTTTATG
>JBNGEE010000014.1:235-11520 GCA_049975565.1 Candidatus Aenigmatarchaeota archaeon | reverse complement strand
TTCGTGCCATGCGCTATTGATTTTGCCCTGATTGTCCTCAAAAATATCCTTCAGCTCGATTTTGCCCTCGAAGATGCCTATCGCCCAGGTCAGTTCACCCTGAGTTTCCGGCGTAAGGGAATTCCACCAGTTCTCAAATTCCTCCCTCGAGGCAACCATAATTTAGAGATTCTTTCTATTTTAACATTCAAATCCGAAACTTAATCGAGTCCACTTGTTTCTGACGGCTTTAGCTCCATTGTCTCCACCTTCTTCTCGACGTTCTTTATGCGCACCTTCTCGGTCAGCTCGGGCAGGAACTGCTTGAACGCCTTTTCGAGGGCGTTGCATTTTATGACCAAATCCTCTATCTCCTCGTTCGACTTTTTGAGGTCCTGCCTCAACAGCTCGATAGTCTGGTCGCGCTTTTGCATCGAGGAGAGCATGAGGTTTTTGATTTTCTCTATGTCCTCCTTGCCCTTCTCTATCGCCTTATTCAGGTACTCGAATTTCTGGTCTGCCTTCTCGAATTTCTCCTCGACCACACCCTCGACAACCTCCTCTATAAGGTCTGTGGGGTTTCCCGCCTCCGCCTCAAGAGGGACGGGCCCGCCCAGAGAAAGGTTCATGTTCGGGGAGGGTATCAGGGTTTCCCTTGTCGGAAGCTCCTCAGCTCCGCCCCTCCTGCCCTGAGGTCCGCCAAACGACGAGGGCATCTGCCCGGGAGAAGCCTTCGGCCTTTGTCCCATGGAACCTGGAGGCATCTGACCCGGGTAAAACCCACCACCCTGCATAGGCGGGCTTTGCATGCCCATCCCCTGCCCCTGCTGAAACGGCGGCTGTGGCATCCCCGGGCGTTGCTGCATCCCTCCCTGCGAAGGCCCCTGATTCACCCCAGACTTAAGGGCCTGAAGCATCGCCTTTTCGATGTCCTGAAAAGAGTGTCCCTCCTTTTTGAGCTGGACTATAATCTCGCGGTCGGGCTTTCCCTGCGCTCTCAGCTTTTTTACTTCTTCCACCGGCGAGCCGCCGGAGGCTTCACCCTTATGACCGAATGGTAAATGCATCGTCCCCTTTAAGTTTCTTTATCTCGCGGTTGAACTCGTTCCACGTTACAAACTCGTGCTTTATCGGCGAGAGCAGGCTGATTAATTCCGACAGCTCCTCGACCTCGTTTTTCTTCGCGAAAGTCTTTTCCTTCTCGTGCAGTTTCGTTATCTCGTTTTTTATCTCGCCCATCACCTGGTCCATGAGCGCCACCTGCTTTTCGACTTTCTCGAACCTCTCCTTTAGAAGTGTATCCGCCTTGATTTTCTGCTGGTCGACTGTCTCGAACTTGGAGTTGAAGAGCCTTATCTGCTCGTCGATGTTTCTAAGTCTCTGCGTGTGGCTGTTGGCCCTTCGGACAAGCTCCTGCAAAATTAAAGTATCCTGAGTGTTCTCAGCCATAATATAGTCTGGGGGATTAATATATTAGGCGAGCGCCGTATTTTGGCGCATCCAAACATCCATTTACTGACTACTCGCCCTTGACGGAAACTTTTTTCTCAGTTCCCTGACCAGGTTCATGTCTACAAAACCATAATGGAGCAGGAGGGCGCGCTCCCTGTCGCCGATATCCTTCCTAAGAGTATCCTCCGTTTCGTGGGCGCCTTCCTTCTTCGCACTTTGAAGCGCTGCATACAACCCGTTCAACTGCCTTCGCTGCGCGCCCCGGTAAAGAGTAAACCTAACCCCTTCGGGCATGGCGAGTATCTGAGATGGCGGCGGCTCCAAAGAGGTATAATCTCTCAGGCCAAAGATATCAGGGTCTCCCGAAAAAACCGCAGTTACTGCGGGCAGGCGGTCCTCTGGAGGAGCCTGCCTTTCAAAACCACCCTCTTCTCTTCGAGCTCTGCTTTCGGAAACAGGGCGTCGGGCATTTCTCCCGTAATCCGGTTCTTCGCCGCGCCTGCGTGAAGAGTATCCGCTACGAAGACTACTCAATACGCCTCCAAGAACGGAGCGGGCCTTTCCCAAAAAGTTTACTCCCGCTCCTGCCCAGCGCCCGACAGCTTCTGCGGGGTTTTTAACGGCATCGCTGGCTGCATCCGAAACTCTGCCGAAAATGCCCGGACCTTCAGATTCTGAAGGCGGCGGCAATCCTCTGCCTTTGCGGTAGCCCTCACGCGTTTTTCTTCCCGCTTCCCCGCCTTTTGCCGTGTATCCCCCATCAAGTCGCGCGTTCTGCCAATCCCGTAAGCAAAGGAGCCAACGGGGTCCTTCCTGACCTCGCCAACTGCAGTCCCAACTCTTCCGGAAGCCCTTTTGATTATGCTCGGTCCTCTTTCCGTCTCCAGAGGGGGCTCTATTCCCCGCCCAACATAATATTTAAGGCGGGCACGCCCGTATTGCGCCTTCGCGGTTTCAATCCCTGAACCGATATGTCTTCGGGCGGAGCCGACAGCGCCCGCCGCGGAATCGATTGGGTCCTCCCTTACGCATCCAACAATACTCCCCACTCTTTAGACCCTTTCCCGTAAAGTTTCTCAAAAGTCGGGTTATGTGTCCCCGAATTCAATCTGGCATCATCAGCAAGTTTCTTAAACCCGTCGTAGTGTGGCGGCTTCCTGAAAGGACCCATAATATTTACTAAGAACTATATTTATCGTATCATGCGTTTGCAGGCTCCGAGGCCGCACCGGTCTCCCTTGCGTTCTGCCCCTTCTGACGAGATTCCTCGGTTCTCAATCTATTCAATCTGCCCTCTAATTCCACAAGCAATTTCAGATCCTGAGATTTCAGGTCCTCAAGAACAGGATTGTGGCCATAGGTCTCTATTTTCGCCTCGTATCTGTCAATGTTGGTGTGGAGTTGCTCTATCTTTCCCCTAAGCACGTCAGTATGGGCGTACTCCGCCTCCTCCGCCGCACCAGAAGTGATGCTTTGGTGTTTACTATAAAAACTGTCCCTTTCGGACTCTGCCGATTCTATCCCCTCAAGAATATTATCGAGTGTCCTGCTCCTCGCCGCTTCGGCACCCTGCACGCGGCCAAAATTTTCTTCGGTCAGGTTTTTGTAGCCCTCCATTCCACGGTCCTGGCCCATGCCCGAGCGGACTTCTTCCCCCTGTTTAGCCAATCCCGCCGCCAAGAGAAGCTTCTCTTCAATATCTCTAATCTGGTCTGTCAATGACTGAGACTGGTAACCTGACCCCTTCTGGCTCTCCCTCACGGAGTACAGGCCGTCGAGCATCTCATTCCAGCGAACGATGTCCTTGGAAAACCCGTATTCCCTCTGCAAGTCAGAAGCCAGGGTATCCTCGGACAGCAAATACTCTCCTTTAAGAGCGCCCGTGGCTTTGCACTCTTCCGCTCTGTCCTTCAGACGGGCCATGTACTCACTCCAAGCGTTTCTCAGTTCGCCGAAGTTTTTCCAGGCGGCCACGGTCTCTTCTTCTTCGCCGGTCTTGTAGCCTTCGTCCAAGAAGGCTTCGTCGGGGGGAGCTGTTCCACCGACATGTCCCGAGAATGCAGGTCGGTCGCCTGCTTCGTATCCTTCCTTCTTTTGGGCAGCCCTACTCTGTACTTCCGCATCGACCTGCTTAGCATACGCCTGCGCATCCCCGACTCCGCCAACCACAGCAGGCAAGCCTGAGACATAACCCCCCTTTTCTGGCTTTGTTTCGGTCTCTCCTCTCTTTCCAAATAATCTTTTAAGTTCGGCGTTTCTTGAAGACGAACCGGTTCCTGTAGCGGTTGCGCCTTGATAGCCTAAATCGTGAGTATCATGCGTTGGCATCATGTGGACGGATTTTGCGAAGTGAGTGCCTTCCTCACCTCGGGTATAACCTGCCTCTTCGGAAGGTTCCGTCTGTCCTCTTTTGGCGAATAAATCCCTTAATGCTTTGTTTCGGGAGGATGAACCTGTTCCTGTAGCGGTTGCGCCTTGATAGCCCAAATCGTGAGTATCATGCGTTGGCATCATGTGGACGGATTTTGCGAAGTGAGTGCCTTCCTCACCTCGGGTATAACCTGCCTCTTCGGAAGGTTCCGTCTGTCCTCTTTTGGCGAATAAATCCCTTAATGCTTTGTTTCGGGAGGATGAACCTGTTCCTGTAGCGGTTAAACCAACATAATTCGCATTTGAACCCTCACGGGTATCGGCCATGTGGACCGACTTTGCGAAGTGAGTGCCTTCTTTGCCCTTGTTTCCGTAAGAGTCTCCAAATCCAAACCACCCCCCAATTTTTTTAAGCCCGTCATGCAATCTGCCCCCAGCCCCGTATCGCTGTTCTGTGGCATCCACGTCTCCCGGCTTAATGTCACTTCGGTATCGGGCTGCCTCCATTTCAGCGGCTTTTATGATTGGGGTTATCGTCGCGGCAGGCTCGCCGGGAACGGTTTTCACATTACCCGCTTCGCTTTTGATATCATCTACAGCGGCATTCCTCCTGCCCAGTTCTTCTCTGTGGGTTTCGACTGTGTACTTGTCTGGAATTCTTCCAAAACCGAGCCTGCTCAGGAATCCAGAAAGCCCTGTCGTTTTAATCCCCTTTTTAAGTCTGGATTCATAAGTTCTGTTCTGCTCCTTACGAACGGCGTCCGCCTTCAGGGTGCTGTATCTGTCGGGGCTCATACGGTCGCCCGGCTTTACAGAACCCGACGGAACCTTGTCCCATCTGCCTTCTCCAAGGCCGCTTGCTGCGGCAGCGTAACCGTCGCGTTTAGCTTTATCCCTCAAGTCCCCCACCATATCCTCGTTCAGGTTGGACAAATATCTCGCATTGTCTCTGGAAGTAACGCTTGTGTTGGCCAGATCAGGTTTTGCGCCGCGTGTAAGCTTAACCGAACGGACGTAAACCTCGTTTGACTTGCGGTCTGCTTCCCTTGCAGATTCAACAGCATTGTCCACCCTTTCAGCATCTTTTTTGGAATAATTTAATCCTAATCCTTTCCCTCCGGAATCCAGTTTTGATTTTATACCCGAAAAATACCTTTCCGCAAATGACTTCCGCACATTAAGTTCGGGAACATTGGAACCAAAATCTTCTTTGGTGTATCCTTCGGCAGGCGTGGCCGCGCCATACCCTTGCTCTCTGTGGGCAACATCAAGGCGGACTTTTTGCGTGTCGTAGTTTCCTGTGCCGGCAACAGGATTATTATTGTTATAAGCATCAGAACGCCCCAAAATCTCCTTTTTATGATAATTGCCGCTGTCTGCAGGATCGCCTCCCTTAGCCATAATAATCCTCTCTTATATATATATTTAGGCGCCCTGTTTCCAATCAGGGCCCAAAAAAGCCTTAATCAAACCTAAAAGGATTATATTATGCCATGCAAATACACATTCAAGAACAATGTGATGAAAATCGAGTGCCTCAAGTGCATCTACGGCGCCTCGATAGAGGACTTCCCCCAGTGCATGTCCGCCGTCATCTCAAACCTCATGGCGGTAAAGGACGCGAAGGCGATAATTCTTGTTAAGGAGCGGGAGTTCGAGTATGACTTTGAGCAGACCCAGATGCTTCTCGAAATCGCGCGGGTAATAGAAAGGGCGACGCGCGACCTCAAATCCACCTCATACCAGAACCTCGTAACCGAGAAGTGCGACCGGTGCGTGTCAGAAAGGGTTGACTTTTTGAGAAATCTCATCCTCATTCAGATGAAGTCCGACCCCGTGGGGGCGTACGTGAAGCTCACTCGAAAAATACGCCATATAAAGGTCCTCTCGGAGAGGACGAAGGGCATATGCAATAAATGCTACCTCCACTACCTCGAGCATTCCCTCGTTCCCCTGAGGGACCTTCTGGAGGAGACGCGCCTTATCCGGCTCGCTATGGAGCTTTTGCCCGGCTACAAAGTCGGGGAGAGGACAATTTACCGCCAGCTATTTATCCCGTCTGTGCGCCCGAGGTTCACCTACACCAAATTCATGGCAACCCCGCCCGAGAACTCGGAGCTTATAAACAGCTACCGCATAACCGACGCGAAAGTCGAGATTTACCGGATTGCGGGCGAAGTGCGCTGCCTATATCAGCTCATACCTATCGAGTTTAAGATGGAAGAAGAGGAGTATTCGCTTCTCGACAAAGCCAGAAGGTACATGGCAAGCCACCGCCCCCTCGAACGCGAGGAGCTGGCATCCGAGGAGGTTAGGCGGAGTTTTTATAACATCGGCCTCGACATGCTCCGCGAGATTTCGACGTCGGAAAACATCGCCGTGTCCGAGGAGAGGCTCAAGATTATCGCGAGGGTCCTTGTGCGATACACCGCCGGAATTGGGATACTCGAATTGATTCTATCGGACGACAACGTGCAGGACGTCTACGTGAACGCCCCTCCCGGAAGCGCGCCTATCTATCTCCTTCACGGGGAATTCGGCGAGTGCAGGACAAATATCGTGCTCACCTCGGAGGACGCGGAGCTTCTGGCGACAAGGCTTCGCCTGTCCTCCGGCCGGCCGCTTGACGAGGCAAACCCAGTCCTTGACACCGAGCTTTCTATTCCGGGAGGGAGGGCAAGGATTTGTGCGATAATGCAGTCGCTTTCGCCCGGAGGCTTGGGGTTCGCCCTGCGGCGGCATCGTGAGCAGCCGTGGACATTCCCGCTCTTCCTCACGCAAAAAATGATGACCCCCCTTGCGGCAGGCCTTTTGTGGTTTGTAATCGACGGCGGCAGGACGATGCTTGTCGGGGGGACGAGGAGCGCAGGAAAGACCTCGCTTCTCGGGGCGATAATCTCCCAGATTATGAAGAACAAGAGGATAATCTCTGTCGAGGACACGCTTGAGCTTCCTTTAACCAAATTCAGGGAAATGGGCTATAACGTAACGAGGCTCAAGTCGAGGTCTGTTATCACCATGGTCGAGACCGAGCTTCCGGCAGAAGAGGCGCTGAGGGTTTCGCTCCGTCTTGGAGACTCCTGCCTTATTATCGGCGAGGTTCGAAGCAAGGAGGCGCTCGCGCTCTACGAGGCCATGCGTATAGGCGCTATGGCTAACGTGGTTGCGGGGACAATCCACGGCGACAGCGCTTACGGGCTTTTCGACAGGGTGGTAAACGACCTCAAAGTCCCGCCCACGTCGTTTAAAGCGACCGACCTCGTAGTAATCAACAACTCGCTAAAGTCCGCGGATGGCCTAAGGGCATTCAGAAGGACAGTCGAGATTACGGAAGTGCGAAAGCACTGGGAAAAAGACCCTGCAAAGGAAAAGGGGTTCATAAACCTCATGGAATACAACGCAAAGACCGACGAGCTCGAGCCGACGCCAACCCTTCTTGCGGGCGAAAGCGAGCTCATAAACTCGATTGCAAAGAGGGTCAAGGAGTGGAGGGGCGAGTGGGACGCTGTCTGGAACAACATCACCTTAAGGTCGAACGTGCTCAAGACAATCGCCGACCTCTCGGTCCAGACCGGAAACCGGGAGATTCTCGAGGCAAAAACGGTGGTCCTCTCAAACAACATGTTCCACATCTTCACGGAAAACGTCAAGAAAGAGACCGGCGCGCTCGACACTGACGAGGTTTACAAAAGATGGCATGCCTGGCTCAAGGAATATATCAAAACCAAAGGCAAGAATACAAAGCAGGTCGAGGAAAACCCCTTCGAATAGCCTTTTTAGCTGAAAAGCTTTCCGAGCCAGTCGCCGCCGATGTCAAATATCGAGCCAAGCCCGCTTACGATTCCCTTGTCGACAATCCCATAGAGGACCAGAATAAGCACAATCAGGAAAAGAAGGATTTCAAAAACGAATTTTGCCGAGGCCTCCATAATCTATGGCATATAGGTTATAATATACTCGGCGATGGCCTCTGGGTCCAAAGACTCGTCCGCGCCGGCTTCCCTGAACTCAAGCGTGACGACGGAATATTTCTGGTCGGACCACCTTACCTCTTCGTCTGTTGACGTATCACATGAAAGGCCTGTCTCGCCAACCTCAACACGGTACTCCTCGCAGGGGTTTGCGTTGATTACCTCCCCAATCGCCGCCTTTACGCCTTCTTCAAGCTCGCTGCACTTGGCTTTTCCGAAACGGTAGGAGTATCCGTCAAGCCTCTGGCGCAGGGCGGAGGAGCAGCGGTAAAGCTCGTAGCTTATGTCCGCCTCGAACGCTTTGTAAGTTGTGCCATCATGCTCAAGATAGATTTTGAGAGGGGAGTTGACCCGCGGAAGGCTCTCGGAGCAGAGGTCAATCTCACCGGAAGGTATTGAAAGACCGTTAAGCGTCACTTCAATATTATCTAAATGGATGTCTTTTTCGTCCGTGCGGGCAATGTCAAACTTCCTGCCTTCTCCTTCAGCAGTCCAGCCTTCGCTTTCGAGCGCGCAGTTTAGATGGATTGTGTCGCCGTCAGAATAGAATTTTCTGCCGTCTGAGAGTTTCAGAGAGTCGAGTTTCGGCAGGCACATATACGCCCCCGCTATAGATGAGCCCAAGCCGGTCTCGTAGCACCGATAAGCGTCCAGCGGGCCATCAGACCCAAAAGGCGAGCAGGCTTTTCCCTCAAACTTTTCGGAGCATTTTCCGCAGACCCCCTCGACGCAGTCAAGCTCTCCTTCGCACCCCGTTCCGGTTGTGCATGGGACGCCCCAAAAATCTCCTCCCGCGGCCGCCCCGCTGAATTTTTCGAGCTGCGTGGAAAAGGCTATCACATCTCCGCTTGTGTCGTTTTTAATCGCCAGCACTACACCAACCGGCCTGATGTTTTCGGGGGTGCAGGGCCCGTCCTTGCAAAGGACGGAGCCCAATACTTTCGAGGACAAGTCGTACCCGGCACAATCCTCTGAAATATCACGCGGGTTAAGCGTCATTTCAGAAAGCCTCTGGTCAATGATGTTTTTTGCTGTATATGATTCGGCCCCTCCGATGCTTATGCTAGCAGATTCGGCCTGCACGAAAAAAGCGGCTGCGCAGCTTTTCACCTTGTCCATGTCAAGAAAAATGTCCTTCTCCAGGCTCTCGGCCGAGTCAATTGAGTTCACCATGTTGGTCGAGCCGGGAACGAGGTTTTTTATCCCGACCCGATATTCATAGGTCCATTTCAGTTTCCCGGTAGCCGCCTCCTCGAGGGAGCTTTTGGCGGGGGTTATGGAAATATACTCGGACTGGAGATTTTTTACGGAGCCCATATGCCCCCGCATAGCCGAGCCGAGGCTCGCATTATAGAGTTCCAGCAAGTCCCCGCTTTGGGCGTCTGCCCATTCAAGGGGGTAGTCCTCTATTATCGCGCAGAACCTCTCGAAGTCGGACTTGGCCATTCCCTCCATGACCGAATTAACATGGTCGTAGGTCATCAAAAGGTCGGCAAACTTCGCCTCGGGGACGTCCTGATAATAGGCCGGGGTCTGCGCCTGATATGTCCCAAGTATCATAAAAATCCCTGCTGAAACAATGGTCACAATCATCAGCAACGGCCCGACGGCAACCCCCCTCATAATTTATAGAAGCTTGTTTATTCAACATACCCTGTTCCGGAGCAGGCATCTCTCTTCTATTCCAAAACGAGCGTTATTTCCTTTTTCACCGGGTTTTGCCTCTCATCCCATGCCTTGCAGGTCACGGTATAGGTACCGGGCTTTTCGTACTTGTGGATTGGATAGTCCGTACCTCCTGTCGCCTGCGCAAGTCCTTCGAGTTTATTCGAGGAAACAGGCGTGCCCTCCCCGAACTCCAGCCCGATCCTTTTCAGAGTCGAATCTTCGTCAGAAGCGATTATGTTGAACTTGACAGTATATCCCTCCGCGTCCTCGTCTTTCGAGAGAACCACCCGCTCGCCCGATTGCCACAGGTCTTCTCCCTCAAGGCGGACCGAGCAGTCGATTCGCGGGGGCACGTTTTCCGTGCAGGCCCTTCCTCCCGGGGCGTCGTAGTCTATCCTGCATGGCCCGACAGCGCAGGGGTCATCCTCTGAGCACTCGTCCCTACCTGCCGCTGTCGGGTAATCGGCGCAGGATTTTATGTCAAGACAACAGAGCACAAGAAGCACCCGCGTGTTCTCGTACCCTTCTGAAAATACGGGCATAACCTTCTGCGAGCATTCATAGGGGTACTCCCCGGGGAAAGTCGCCGGAACCCTCGAGGAAATCAGCGACTGGTCTTTCGTCAGCCCGTCAAAAAGCCGGTCCATCCCGTAGACTATCACAAGACCGTGGGAATCCTTTAGCATGTATAGCTCCCTTTTGACGGACGACTCCTCATTAAGCCCGCCCTCGAGATTCGACAAAGCCCTGTCGAGAGGCCCAAATTCAATTCCGGAAAAATCCTCCATCCCGGAATACCTGCCGATAAATTCCGTGCGCCTGTTGAGGTAAACCCCCCCCTCGTCGTAGAGGGCAATTTCCTCCAGTGCATCCCTGCTGCCCTCCGGCTTTGCAATAAAAAAAAGGGCGTTTGAGGGAAAGTCGTTGAGCCACATATACTTGCCATAGGTCGTGACCTGTATCGGGGGCCCCGCCGCAAGCGTCCTGATGTAAAATCCCGCGGCAATCCCTATCACGAAAATGCCCACGAACACGAGAAACGGCAGCGAAACAAACCACGAGGACATATCCCCCTTCATAATATCTATAGTATACTATTATGGCTACACCCAGAGAGTTGGCTTTGCTTTTCTTGGCGGTGCTGTTTTCCCCTTGTTTAGTGCTCTTATTCGGAGTTTTGCCCGCAGAAGCGGTGCCGACCTCATACATTATCGAAAAAACGACGAGCAGCTATCATTACAACGGGACCCTTATAGATTCCTCGAATCAGGGCTCGGTGGAAATCGGGCTCGCAAATACATATGACGTCCTCCAGAATATAGTCGTCACGCTCTCATCTCTGGACAACACAAACATCAACAACTCCGAAGCTTATGCCGCCGTTGCCGCGTCCCCGCACTCCGGAGACCGCACAAAACTGTACCTGGAAACCAACACGAGCAACTCGACGACTACGTACTTTTTCGAGCAGGAGCGCGAAATCTGGCTGGCAATGGAATTCCAAAACGAAGACGGGGGCATCGACCTGCACCCCGGTGAGAATAATGTGCTTTTCTTCATAAGCCTAAACGCAAGCCAGAACATGAATGGGGTCATTCTTTATTTCCAGTCCAACAGGGACACTTCCGGCATAAACGACTCCATGGACATTCTGGATTGCGGCGGCTCCACAGGAACGGCGCAGGTGATTGACAGCGACGGAGACGGCCACAATGACCGGGCGGTGTGGACGGGAAACCTTTGGCCCGCCGCAAATATCACAATACGCGCAAATATAACCCCCGGAGTGCACTATGATCCTGACCTGCTCGTGGTGGATACGGACTCGCTGGAGACTAAAGTCAA
>JBNGEE010000014.1:0-225 GCA_049975565.1 Candidatus Aenigmatarchaeota archaeon | reverse complement strand
CAACTACACGCAGGCGACATCATTCAGCGGCCTGGCATTCTCGGACAGGTTCTCGAGAGGGGGCGTACGGCAGGGGGTAGAGATTACGCCCGGAGCAAACTGGACTGTAAAGGGATTCATGAAAAATATAGCCTATGGGCAGATATACAGGCTTGGCGGGTGGTCGCTATATAAGGTGGGCTCGGACACGCCCTCCCTCTCAAAGACTGTGAGCATAAACCTGCT
>JBNGEE010000013.1:3951-11874 GCA_049975565.1 Candidatus Aenigmatarchaeota archaeon | reverse complement strand
CCTTCTCCCTCAAAAGAAGGTTTGCCGCAGGCTTTTTGCCGTAAATCCTCTTTATGTCCAGGAGCGCATCCAGGTTCATCTTTCCGCTCCCCGAAACCGAGACGAATGCGAGGCTCTTTATTTTTTCGCGGTTTTCGGAAAGGTATGTCTTTACCGCAGGCGGGACGGTCTTTGCCCAGATAGGAGACGCTAAAACTACCAGCTCGTAATTTGACGGGTCCTCTGTCGGCGGGCGGATTTTAAAGTCCCTCCTGAAAGCGGCGCCAAAAAGGCAGGAGAGCATCTTTGCCGGGCCCCTCCGCTCCTTAAGATCCACAATCTCGTCGTAGTCGGCCCTAAGCCTCTTCTGGAGCGCCATCGCAAGCTTCCGGTTCGAGCCCGTCATCGAGTAGAAAACAACCAGGATTTTTCTGCCGTACATAGATTAAATATTCATTTCGGGTATATAATGTTTATGAAGACATCGTCTGCCGTCTTTTGCGCGGTTTTTTCGATAGTGCTTATTGGTGGCTACCTCGAGCCCGGCTAGGGTCCCGGGCCTTTTGGCCCTGAAATGGAGTGCATAAACTCCGGCGGGGTTGTGACAACAAGCCTTTGCTGCAAGTCTGCCGGCGCCTTCCCCAACACCTGCGTCATAGGCGCCTGCGGGTGCTCGCCTGAAAACAGCCACGAGGTGGACTTCTGCGAGTGCGGCGGCGGAAAATGCTTCGACGGCCAGAAATGCGTCGCTGTCGGCGGCGCCGAAATATCCTCCTTCGAGGAGTGTGTTGAGGCGGGTTATCCTGTGATGGAAAGCTACCCGAGGCGATGCATGACCCCTGACGGCAGAAGCTTCACGGAATCGTTAAATCCATCGATGGAATACCTCTGCGAGGAAGCGAGAGGCCACTGGAACGAGTGCTCTAACCGGTGCATGCTCGACAACCAGGGTAAAGAGAGGGTGGCATGCCCTATGATGTGCGAGGCACTTTGCGAATGCGGCGGAATCGCCGGGTACCGGTGCCCTGACGGCTACTACTGCCAGCTTCCTGAAGGCGTCGCCGACGCACTCGGATATTGCGTAGAGGGAGTTTCGGATTACGTTCCAGAAAGGCCTCCGGAGGAGCAGGCAACTTTCTGCACTGCCCCGACAGGGGAAACAATGCACATAAACGAAGCCCTCATAGCGGCGGGGTCGGGTAAATGCACGGACTTCGGGATTCTGACAGAAGACTACCTATGCAATGATTACACAGGAATGTGGTGGCTCGGCCTTGCCCCCTACGAGCCGAAGGCGGGCTGCAACCCGGCCTGCGTCGTAAACGTTGCGACAGGTCAGGCGGAGGTCAACTGGAGGTGCACTGGGGCGCTACCAGAATAGTTTTTTATCCTTTTTCTGCCATTTTCCGGCCATTTCCAAGTCAGTTTCCGCATTAACGCCAATATAAGGACTCCGGAGTATTATATATAAGATACAGTATGCCAAAAGGCAAAATGGACGTGGAAAAGATTGGTCAGTGGTCGTTCATAATAGGCGTTGTGATAGCGATACTTGCGGGGCTATTGGGCATGACCTCACCGAACGTACCGGTGCTTCTTATGGTGCTCGGTATAATCGTCGGGCTGCTCAACATCTCCGAAACCGAGATATACAACTTCCTTATCGCCGCAATCGCCCTTCTTTTGAGCGGTGTAGCAAGGCTGGAAAACCTTCCGGTGGTTGGGGCAATCGTAGGACCTATCCTCGCAAACATAACGACATTTGTCGCGCCCGCGGTAGTCATAGTCGCCCTTAAGGCGATATTTGACTTGGGCCAGAAGAAGTAAAGGTTTTCAGCAGATCTTTTTTCTTATTTTTTTCTTATTTTTAACTCTCTTTCGCTGAGAGCAATCTCGCCCCGACGCCTAAAGATATTGGCCGTGACAAGAGCATGGGAAATCCAATATATAGATAAGAGGCATTATTATGAGTAAGCTGACCCAAAAACAGGAAGGCGCTTTTGCCACATTTGCCGCCATTCTCGTGCTCTTCACGGCGATGCTTGACCCTAAAGTTTCGCTGGCGATTTCATTCGCGGCGCTGCTCTTTATCGCGGCATATTCGTTTCTGAAAAAATAGTTCCTTCGCGAGTGTATATTTCAAGAACCGGATATATTTATGGAGCCGTCATTTACAATCTTTGGCGCTCTCTTCGGGGCGGAATACGCTTCGGTGGGACTGAGGTTTATTCTCGGCGTGGCAGGCGCGGCGTGCTATTTCATGATCGTCAAGACTGGCTTTTTCGAGACCGAGGAGGACTTCTCGGGCAACCCGAATTTCTTCAAGCCCGGCGTGCTCATATTCTTCGCGCTTGTCGGCGGGCTTTTGCCTGTGCTCTACGACACGAGAAACTTCCTCGGATGTTTCGTGACAGGGCTTACTTTGCGGCCTACCCTGATGTATCTCTACAAAGGGGCGAAAAAAGGAAAGTGATTATGGCAGACAAAAAAACAGTTGGGAAAGAAAAAAGTAAGGGAAAAGAGGAGAAAGAACTGAGCTGGATTGAGAAAAACATTTTGGGCGTGGCACCCGAGGAGGCGAAAAAGAAGCGCACGGGAAAATAGTTCCGGCGCAAAAACATGGAGGCGCGCCTGCTTATTCAATCTTTTCTATCTTTATTATGGCAATCTACCAGACAGAGTTTTTCGGGAACACCACCCTCGGGCTTGTCGGGGTCTGCACGGAGAATATGTGCTACCTCCCCCCGGAAGTGCCCAAAAGGCAGATGGAGAGAATATCAAAGACTCTCGGAACGCCGACCAAAAACCTCGTCCTTTACAATTCCTTCCTTCTTGGGCTGTTCTGCTCGGCAAACTCGGGCCACGCGTTCATCCCCCATTCCATCCAAAAGGAAGAGGCCGAAAAAATCACGGAAAAAAAGGCTGTGCGGCTTGCGGGAGTCTTTAACACGATTGGAAACCTGATACTCTGCAACGACAAGGGCTGCCTTCTCTCGCCTTACCTCGGGGCTAAAAAGGCGTACTTCGAGGAAAAGCTCGGCCTCAAGACAAATATAGTGACAATCGCAAACCTACCCTTTCCCGGAATCGGCGCTTGTGCCACAAACACAGGCTGCCTTGTCCACAAAAACGCCCTTGACGCGGAAATCGGTATAATCGAAAAGACGCTGGGGGTCGAGGCCAAAAGGTGCGAGTTCTATGAGGGCTTTCCGGGGACAGAAATCCTCGGAAATTCCAAAGGCCTGATTGTCTCAAAGCTCATACGCGGCCAGGTTCTGGCGGAGATTCAGGAGGGGCTGAAGGTTTTCTAAATGGCATATTGAATGTTAGATTATAAAATAAACCCCAAGAACTATTATGAAAACCAAAAAACAGGATAAAGACATCTCCGAAATCAGGAGGAAAATCCTTCCAATCCTCAAAAAATCCGGGGTCAGGAAAGCGGGGATATTCGGAAGCTGTGCAAGGGGCGACCAGAAAAAAGGCAGTGACGTTGACCTACTAGTTGAGCTTAACCGAAATGCAAGCCTCATAGATTTCATAAGGCTCGGACAGACCCTCGGCGACAAACTCAAAAGGGAGGTGGATTTGGTAGAGTATAAGGCAATAAAGCCAAAACTTAAGGAGAGAATACTCTCCGAGGAAATCCGGCTATTATGAAGAGGAACCCAATATTGTTTCTGGAAGATATGCTGGAAAGTATCAGGCTAATCAAAAGGTTTTCCAAAGGGCTCGACAGGGAGAAATTTATGAAAAATGAGCTTAGGCAAAACGCAATAATTCGGCAGTTCGAAATAATTGGTGAGGCCGCCAAGCACCTTCCGGACTCATTCAGAAAGAAATATCCGAAAGTCCCTTTCAGAGAGATCTCCGGATTCAGGGACGTGCTGATTCACGCTTACTTCGGGGCGGATTTGGAAAGAATCTGGAGGGTTTTGGAGAGGGACTTGCCCGAGTTGAAGAAAAACCTAAAGGAAATAATCGCCAAAGAAACAAACATTAATTAGAGAACCTATACCCAAAAAATCAGTTGTTTTGGGTCTGCCGAAATTTGAGTGCGAACCCGTAGAAATTCTGGTGGTGGTGGCCGACCGAAGCCGTGTTTTTGCGCAGGCAGCACAAGTCATCGAAAAATATGTGTGCCTCGCTCCCGATAATAAACACACCCTCCTCAGTCCGTGCCCTAATCCCGGCCATTTTTTCGTCCGATTTTCCCATTAATAGAGTATTAATTTGTATATATATCGACTTTAAAGACATTGTTTTTTGAGGATTAGGTGGTAATTTAATAGCTGAAACTATTCCCCTGATGCGCCTCCAGCCAGATTATGGACACTAAAAAGCTTTTAGTACCTCGAAAAAAACTCCACGCTGAATGCCTTCTTCTCGATTAGCTTGTCCGAGGCGACCCCGTTGTTGTCCCGCACGTCCTGTGCCTTCAAAAACCGCCAGCCTTCGTTGTTCTGCTTTATCGCGACAATCGCAATCGCGCCGGCCTTCTCGGAGAAGTCCGTGAGGCTATTCATCTGCCGCTCGCTGATTCGAACAGTGGTCGCCCAGGATTTGCACTCAAAGGCGAAAATCGCGCCCCTCTTGCAGGCGATGACGTCTATCGTGTCGCGGCCGGATTTCGGCGCCCGAAGGACAGCGTAATCGAGGCTTGTGAGGAGCTTTATGAGCTCGTGCTCGGCGCGAAAGCCCTTTT
The DNA here is from genome assembly GCA_049975565.1 of Candidatus Aenigmatarchaeota archaeon. GTDB lineage: Archaea > Aenigmatarchaeota > Aenigmatarchaeia > QMZS01 > QMZS01 > JAFGCN01. The sequence continues at coordinate 7,190 of JBNGEE010000013.1, read as the reverse complement.
TGTAGTTGTGCATAAGAGTATTACGGGCGAAAGATTAATGTGGTTGCCGAAGTCGGTCCGGTCACCCAAACCTGATCTTCAGCGCAATGAGAGCCCCGACAAGCAGGATGCTGACGGCATTCGCGGCAATCAGCGGCAGGTCAGAAACCATGATCCCGTAGGCGAGCCACAGGCCCACGCCCGAGAACAACAGTAAAACCCACCAAACCGAAATATCGCTTGTCTTTTTCGTCTTCAGGCTCTTTAACACCTGAGGCAGGCTTGAGAGGGTCGTCAGAAGTCCGGCAAGAAGCCCAATCACTATCACGGGGTCCATAAAGGCTTAATGTAAAATTTAAGGTATATTATGGACTTCAGGGAGTTAAAGGAGCGGATTTGTAAGGAAGCAAAGCTCACAGAAGATGAGCTTGACGAGAGAATCGAGGAGAAGGTCATAGAGCTCTCAGGCCTTGTGTCCGAGGAGGGCGCGGCCTACATTGTCGCAAAGGAAGAAGGGCTTGACCTTCTCGAAAAGCGCGACTTAAGCCTCAAAATCAAGAACATCCTTCCGGGCCTAAAAGCGATTGACGTGGTCGGAAAGGTCGTGTCAGTTTCAGATATGAGAGAGTTCAAAAAGGGCGACCGCTCGGGAAAAGTCCAGAACGTCATGATAGGCGACGAGACCGGGTCGATTAGGGTAGTCTTCTGGAACGACATGGTGCGCCTCGTCTCCGACCTGAAGGAAGGCGACGTAATCAAGGTGAAGCGGGGATTCACCCGCCCCAACACTTTCGGGATGCCCGAAATCCACATGGGCAACACCAGCTCAATCGAGAAAAGCGACCGGGAAATTGAGGCAGTTCAGGCCAGCACCCCGTTCAGGGAAGGCTCTTTTGGAGCGTCCGCGTTTCGCGGCGAAAGAAAGCCCCTCGACAAAATCCGGGAAAACGACATGGTGGAGGCGCGCGCGGCGATTGTCTCGACGTCAGAAAGCGAGTACCTCACCTGCCCCAAGTGCGACGGCAGGCTCGAGGAAGCGGGCGGGGAATACGTGTGCGCAACAGATGGGAAGGTCGAGCCGAAAAAAAACCTCATCGTCAAAGGGTACATCGACGACGGCAGCGCGGCGCTCAGGTTTGTGTCATTTAGGGAGGTCGCCGACAGGATAAAAAAGGAGAGGCTTGAAGGAAAGGAGATGATATTTACGGGCAGGATAAAGAAAAACGAGTACTTCGGGAACCTGGAAATTGTCCTCAATCAGGTTTCCGCCCCGAATTACGAGGACGAGGTAGAGAAACTGTTGTGAATATGGACGCGAAATTAAAACCGGGGGAAATTGTGGTGGCAGAAGTATTAGAGGTGCACTCAAGCTCCATCGACGCAAAGCTCGTCGATTACGGCCAGAGGGCATATCTCAACGTCGCAAACATCCCAGGCCTCTGGATTAGAGACGTGAAGAAATTCATGAAGAAAGGCGACCTGTTTGTCGCAAAGGCCGTGAGGCTTGGCGCGCAAGTCGAGTTATCAATGAAAAACGTCTCGAAGCTCGACACCGAGCGAAAGCTACATACATTTCGCCATGAGAAAAAATCCGTGCGTATGTTCGAGAAGGTGTCCGAGGAGTTCGGGATCCCCAAAAACGACGTGCAGGAGGCCGTGAGCGAACTCAAGGAAAAGTACGGCGGGGTATACGAGTCCCTAAGAAAGATGCGGGAGGGGGACGAGGACCTGGGGCTAAAGGAGGACTTCGCATCGGTAATAGAAAGGTTTGGCACAGGCGAGAAAACCTACGAGTTCAAGGGCGAGCTTGAGCTGCACTCTAACGCCGGGGACGGCGTCGAAAGGATTAGGGAAGCGTTCGGGGAAATTGGGGATGTTGACGCGACGTACCTCGGAAGCGGAAGATTCCTCTTGAAGATGAGGGCAACCGACCCCAAAAAGGGCGAAAAAATCCTCCAGAGCCGGGCTGATGCCACGATAAAAAAAATGCAGTCTCTGGGCGGGACGGGCAAGTTCTCTGTAGCGAAGTGATTTTTGGGATATGTTTTGGGAGAAATTAAGAAAATCCCGTAAAATCAAACAATAATGCCTACAGGTTACTTTTTCTCCTTTATCTCAATCGCTCCGACGGGGCATATTTCCTCGGCCTCCTTGTTTTCGCCGACCTCGGCTACCTCTTTATTGATTGGGGCCGCCTTCCCGTCCTCGCCTATTTCCCAGTTGTTGCAGACCGCAACGCACGAGCCGCAGCCGATGCACTTTTCCTTGTCAACAGAAAGCCTGAACATAATATAACAAACCAAAAAGATAAAATAAGTCTATGCCCTCCTAAGGGTGTCAAGAATCCTCGTGTCGACTTCCGTCTCCTGCTGCTCAAGCTTGCTCTCGAGGCTCTCGATTTTCTTTTCGAGGCTTGCTATGCTCTTTTTGATGCTCTCAAGGTCGTTTTGCCTGATTATGCCGATGTCCGTCCTGAGCCTGTCGATTTTCCCGTTCTGGCTGTTTATCTTGTCTTTCAGGAGGTTTACGAGCTCCTGCAGGAAGTCCTGGATTTTCGCCGTAGTCGGCCTTTCCTCACGGTCGGACGGCCTGTCGCCTTTTACAATTCCCTGTATTTCTATTGCCATATAATTATTTGCCAACTAACTATTAATTAATTGGTAAATCTATTGGGATTTGCCAAAAAATCACTCCTCGGCGTCGATTTCGAGCATTTCGCTGCAGACTTTGCAGAATATCGGGCCCTCATAGCCGTCATAGAACAGGTGGATGGGAACCTCATTCTGTTCGCTGCAGGCCGGGCATTCCACGATAATAACTTTCTGTTCCATTAATTATGTGGGGCATAATTCTAAATAGCTTGTGGCTGGTACTTCCCGCCTACTGCGCGAACTTCTTTCCGGTCTTTCTTAAAGGTCGCCGCCCCCTCGACTTCGGGCGGAAATTCAGCGACGGGCGGCGCATTTTCGGGGACGGCAAGACCTGGGAAGGCCTCATCGGCGGCGCATTTTTCGGTTTTGCCATAGGGATAATCCAGATATTCCTCCAGAACGGGCCTCTTTTGGGTGTTTCCTCGCTTGCCTTCCATCACACATACCTTACCGTCTTTGTCCTGCCCTTTGCCGCGCTTCTCGGCGACATCATAGGATCGTTTTTCAAGAGGCGATTCGGGATGAAAAGAGGGGCCGAGGCCCCGCTTCTCGACCAGCTCGACTTTCTCGTCTTCTCGCTTGCGGCGGTGTCAATATTCGCTGAAATTC
>JBNGEE010000013.1:0-3941 GCA_049975565.1 Candidatus Aenigmatarchaeota archaeon | reverse complement strand
AATTCGGATAAGCTGGATGCTGTTTTTGGTGGTGGTGACCCCAATTATCCACAGGACATCAAACATAATCGGGTTTTTGATGAAGCTCAAAAAAGTGCCCTGGTAGGCGGAGTGCGCACACCTCAAAATGCCATAGCTATTTTCTTTGTTTTTTCGCCGTAGTTTCGGCGTTTTCATCCTGTCCGCCCTCATTTTCTTCCCCAGACTTTTTTCCCTTAGTTTTGCCCCAGTCCTTCTTTGTCTCGCACTTTGGGTCAAGGCACATATTGAAAGCCCGCTGGCCCTTCCGGATAATCTTCAGGACGGGTGTTTCGCACTTTTCGCAGGTTTTTCCGGTTTTCTCTATCCCGCAGTTTCTTGGCAGGGGGTAGGCGTTCTTGCAGTTGGGGTAATTCGTGCATCCCACAAACCTCGAGCCGTTGTACATCGAAATGAACTTGAGCTCCCCGCCGCACTTTGTGCAGGGACCAATCCTGCTCTGTTCCTCCTGCGTCTGCTCTACCGAGCCCATGAGCCCTGTGCCTATCTCTTTTTCGTGGGTGCGGAATTTCTTGAAGGTGCCGGTCAGGGTCTCTTTTGCCTCCTCGAGGACTTTTTCCTTGGTGTTTTTGCCCTCCTGGATTTCCTCCATTTTCCCCTCAAGCTTTGCGGTCAGCTCTTCTGAAACAAGCTCCGGGACGTATTTTTCGAGGGACTCGACAACCCTTATCCCAAGGTCTGTCGCCGCGATTTTCTGGCTTTCGATATAATTCCTGTCGTAGAGCGTCTGGATTATCGCCGCCCTCGTCGACTTCGTGCCGAGGTTCCTCTTCTCGAGCTCCTTTACGAGGCTTGCCTGAGTATATCTTTTCGGCGGCAGGGTTTCCTTCGAGAGGAGGCTGAGCTTGTGCACAACAAGGACGGTCCCTTTTTTCTGGAGAGGCAGTTCCACCTCCCCGAGCTTTGCGAAGGGGTATAGTTCCAGCCAGTTTCTGACGGTTGTTCTCACACCCGTGCAGGAAAACTTGTGCGGCCCGATGAGGGCAATCATTTTGACCGAAAGCCTTTCTGCAGGCTCGCCGAATGTAGCAAAGAACCGGTGCACGATAAGCTCGTAGAGGTTTTCTTCTTCTTTCGTGATTTTTCCCGGAAGCTCGCCTGTCGGGTAGATTGCCGGGTGGGCGGGGTCGGTCTTTTTGCCGTTGTTTGGCTTAAGCTCCTTTCCGATAAGCTTTTTGCCAAGGCCGTATCTCCCGCAGAGCTTGCCTATAATCTTGCCGTAGCCGATTTCGGGTGGCAACTGCTGGGAAGAGGTTCGGGGGTATGAGATGACGCCCTGAAGATAAAGCTTCTGGGCTATCGCCTGAGTCCTTGCTGGTGTGTACCCAAATACCCTATATGCCTCGGACTGCAGGTCTGTGAGGTTGAACGGTGTCGGGGGGTTGAGGACTTTCTTGCTTGTCTCGATGTTGTCCACGACCGCGTTTTTGCCCTCGCACTCCGCGTAGATTTTTTCCGCCGCGGGCTTCTCCCAAATCTTGTCCAACTCATGTTCGAAGGTCAGGGGGTCGGGAAATTTCTCGCCGCCCCCGGTCTCTTTTGTGATGAAGTTAATCTGCCAGTAGGGCACGGGAACGAACGCCGCAATTTCCTTTTCCTTTTTGACTATGAGCGCGAGGGTAGGCCCCTGAACGCGCCCGGAGGATAGGAGATAATACCTGTTCGAGGCTGTCCTGACAGAGCTTGTGAGGGCTTTCGAGACGTTTACGCCGTAGAAGAAATCGAGATAATGTCGGGTAAGGCCTGCCTCGGCAAGCCCCTCGTTTACCCCTTCCTTTCGTCCCTCGAACGATTTTTTTAGCGCGTCTTTCGTGAGGGTCGAAAAGCACATCCGGGACGGCCTGCTGTTCTTGCAGAGGAACCGATAGATATTGTAGCCTATTATCTCCCCCTCCACATCATAGTCTGTCGCGATTGTCGTCTCGTCCGCGGTTTTTCCGAGCTGAAAGAGGGCTTTGTAGAACTTCGCGATAAAGCTGTTGTTTTTGAATGCAGGCTGCCACTCAAGGTCGAAATTCGGGTAGGGCCTCTTTGTCCGCTCCTTGAGCCCGAATATGTGTCCGGCTGCCGAGGCTATGATTGTCCCGCCTTCGTTTGATTCGTAGTAGCTGACTCCCCCGATTTTTTTGACGATGTAATTGTCCAAAAGCGCATCGGCGATTTTCTTTGCTGCGGTCGGCTTTTCCGCGACTATCAGGTGCACCATTATTGATTCAGGTTTAACGTTTTTAAAGGGACCGATGCATTTTGAGATTACTTATGAACGACCTCCCAATAAACTATCTATTCAAAAACAGTCTATAATTATGCCTGACAGGGACTATGCGTTCTGGCTCGCCCTCTTTGCTTCAGTCCTGCTTCTGGCCATCTTCTCCCTTTCCGGCCTGATTTCGGGGTTTACGCCCTCGGCCTGGCATCTCGCAATAACCTTTAATATTCTGGCCCCTCTGGCGCTCTGGTGGATGTCAACCGAGCTTTTGAGGGGCAGGGAATCCGTCAAAAATGCGCATGCGGCGAAACTTAAGACAAGCCTCAAAATTCCAGGGCTTAATACAAAAGTCCAGATAAAGGAGGTTTCCCTGATTTTGGGCCTCTTTGTCCTTGTCCCGTCCGCCTTCTGGTTTGCCCGCTATTACAGCAGCTCCGCCTATGTCGGCTCGAGCTTTTTTTACGGGCTGTACTCGGTCATGATTGTCCTCTGGGGCGTTTCCCTGCCCGCGATATTTTTCCATTATCTGCGAAGCAGAAAATGCCACACAAGCCACGTTGCATACCACATCTATGCCCCTGTTCTTGGGGTCCTTGTCGGGCTTGTCGCGTCGGTCCACGTGCTCTTGGTAATGGTTTTTCGGTACCTCGGCTCAAAAGGTGCCGTCCAGTGGGCCGCGTTATCCGGAGAGGCCGCGGGGGGGCTTATGCATGCCTTTTCGGTGTTTCTCAGGCTCGCCGGCTCGAACGGCATTTCCCCGATGGCAATCGAGCTCATTTTCGGACTGTTTTTGGTGGAAACTACGGTTATTGCGTCGTCATTTGTCTCAAGAAACTCTTACGGCAAAAATCCCGCAGCGGAGTCTCAGGCAATCGCCAAAAACCTGTTTGTCGCCGTCCTTTGCTATACTGCAGTCTTCTTCATAATTCCGGGGCTTTTCTCGCCGATAATCTGGGGCCTTGGGCTGATGTAAGTGTAAACCATCTCCCCTAAAGGCTTCGCAAAATCTTCCAAAAATTCGGCTTTAGAATCACTTCTTAAATCCTTTTATCGCCCCGATAATCTCTTTCATCTTGTGCAGGTTTCCCTCGTTGATGGTCCCGGTGACTATAATATCCGCGCCGGCGTTCAGCTTCTCGACCGCGGTCTTTTTGTCCCGGATGCCGCCGCCGACAATTATGGGAAGGCTTATGCTTTTCCTGACCTCTGAGATGACCTTGTTTGAGACGGGGTTTTCTGCCCCGCTTCCCGCCTCGAGGTACACCGTTCCCATCCCCAGATACTGGGCGGTAAGTGCGTAAGTTACGGCGATTTCCGGCTTTTCGTTAGGGAGGAGCTTTGGGCGGCCCACAAACTGGGCCATAGTTCTTTTGCCGGAGTCAAACATCAGGTAGCCCATCGGGATGGGCTCTATATTAAAAGCCTTTACCAGCGGGGCGCCCTTCACCGGCTCCTCTATGAGGTAAGTCGGGTCGCTCGAGTTCAAGAGGCTCATGAAAAATATCGCGTCAGCATGCCTCGAAATCCCCGCGTGCGAGTAGGGGAAAAGAATCACCGGAAGGCCGCACGCCTCCTTTATGCCAAGCACGACCTCGTCGAGGTTTATCACGACCGTCGGCGACGAGCCGCCGACCATGAATCCGTCCGTTCCGCATTCCGTGGCGTATTTGGCAAGCTCGATTGCCTCGCCGAC
>JBNGEE010000012.1:0-12499 GCA_049975565.1 Candidatus Aenigmatarchaeota archaeon | reverse complement strand
AGACATGGTTCTCCTCGATGTCACCCCTATTACCCTTGGGATAGAGACCTTGGGGGGTGTGGTGACGCCGATAATTGAAAGAAACACCACGATTCCGGTCAAAAAGAGCAAGGTTTTCTCCACCGCGGCGGACATGCAGCCGGCGGTGACAGTCCACGTGCTTCAGGGCGAGCGGCCGATGGCAGGCGACAACACGAGCCTTGGCGAGTTTAACCTCGTCGGAATTCCCCCTGCGCCAAGAGGCGTGCCCCAGATAGAAGTGACCTTTGACATCGACTCGAGCGGTATTTTGCACGTTTCGGCCAAAGACAGGGGCACGGGAAAGGAGCAGAAAATCACGATTACCGCTTCGACGAAGCTTGCCGACTCCGAAATCGAGAAGATGGTAAAGCAGGCGGAAGAGCATGGGGAGGAGGACAGGAAGAGAAAGGAGCTTATTGAATCCAAAAACGAGCTCGACTCGATGGTCTACCAGACCGAAAAATTGAATTCTGAAGCGGGGGACAAGATTCCGGGCGGAGAGAGGTCCAAGGTCGAGGCGGCCCTGAAATCCGCAAAGGAGGCTTTGAAAGGGGATGACCTGGAGAAAATCAAGGCGGAACTCGATAAGCTCAAGGAGGCGCTTCAGGCGGCGGGCTCGTCGATTTACCAAGCGGCGGCACAGGAACAGCAGGCCACACGGCAAACTCAGGCAGGAGAGGGGGAAGGGTCAAACGAAGCGGGCAAAGGGAAAAATAAGGCCCGAAAGGCCGAAGAAGGGAAAGAGCCCGGCGACGAAAAAGTGGTTGACGCCGACTTCAGGATGGAAGGCGAAGATAAAAACAAATCGGAAAAATAGATATTCGTAAGCACTGACCACCCTCAGTCATATATATTCTCAAGCCAGAACAATTATGCCAACGAGGTTCGCCCAAAATTTCTCCCAAAAAACTCTGCCGAGGTCTTGGGAGCGGATGCTGATTTTAGCGGCCTTATTGTGCCTTCTCCTCATTCCGCAGGCCGCTCTTGCCCTGAAGATGATTTCGGGCGACCATGTCGTGATAAGCGAGCCTGTCGCCGACGACATTTTCGGCTCGGCGGGAGTGATTGAGATAAACGCGCCGGTGGAGGGGGCAATAATCACCGGAGGCTCGGTTTTTATTAATGCGCCGGTTTACGGGAACATCCTTGTCGCCGCAGGAGACATAACAGTCAACTCGGAAATCCACGGAAACCTCATTGGAGGAGGCGGCACCGTGGGCATCCATAGGGGTGTGGAAAAAAATGTCATACTGGCGGGCGTGCAGGCAAAGGTCTACCCGAACACAACCATATGGCGCGACATGGTTTTTGCAGGCGGCTCGCTTAAAAACGAGGGCCGGATAGCGGGCAACCTGACCCTTTACGGGGGCGAGCTCGATAACACCGGCTATATAGGGAGGGCCTCACAGAAGAGAAACCCGATACTCGCGCGCCTCGAGACTGTCACAAAAATCGCCAATGCAACGCTTATGGTCGGATTTCTCATAATCGGCATTTTTATCCTCTTTATATTTCCCGATTTATATAAGCGGGCCGAAGAGCAGATAAGAAAACGCCCCGTCAGGACGACGGTTTCCGGATTTCTGACGATGTTCGCCTCGCCGCTTGTCGTCCTCGTGTTCGTGCTCTCGATTGTAGGAATCCCGCTCGCGTTTGTCATTGCCGTGAGTGTTCTTGTCTCCCTGATGGCTGCGGTCATTTTTGTCTCATACACTATAGGGCACTACTTTTTTGAGCTTCACGGGCTGAGGGTGGGGAGCTTCTGGGGGTTTGCCCTCGGGATGCTCGTGCTCAACCTGCTGTTTCGGCTTCCTTATCTTGGAACCCTTGCCGTGATTTTGACGCTTGGGCTCGGGTCGGGCGCGGTCTATTACGTGCTAAAGAGGGACCTTACCCGGAAAAGCATTTGGGCGCGGCTGAGGGATCTTTTTGGCCTGAGAAGCCGGTAGAACTTAAGGTAAAAGCTCTTTTTGTCTTCTTAGCGATCAATCATTGGGATGGCAGCATATAAGCGGAAAAGTGGGGTCTTCCACTTTGGCCATATAAGTTTCATTTTCGCTGCAGCCCTCCGCGTTCCTTAAATCGACCACTCTGCCCCTAAAACACCCGCACTCGTCCTTTGTGATAATTATTGCCTCTTCCTGAGAATAAACCGCATCTGTAACGGCCCAGTTCTCGATTGTCAGCTTCAGCGTTGCCTTCTTGGCTGGTGCCTCTTTATCCTGCGGGTCGAGGTAAAACTGCAGGCCGACATCCCAGCAGCCCGGGCAGGGGAGGCTTCTTGTGCCTGTCACGCGGATGTCCCTGCCGTTATACACTATATATGGATCCAACCCCCTCGCGTAAATCATCGCAATATTCGCGGCACGCTCTTCGGGCCGCTCGGCGTAGAGCGACTCGCAGTCCTCCTCCCAGGGCCTGACGCACTTTTTGAGAGACTCGCACCAGGCATACCCCGCCGCCACGAGGCAGCCGTGCCCGTCGGTTTCGCCTCCGATGACCGCCGCCTCCTTTGAGGGCAGGGAAATAAGTCCCTGAGCCTCGATGCGGCCAATCACAAACCACACCAAAAAAATCATCGCAAGAGTTACGGCGACTGCGAAATAAGGATTGAGCGCAGGCTTTTTCTTCCTCCTCAACTTCATAATCTATATTTAGGCTTTTATTATTGATTCAAATGTTTGCTATTTCTTTTCGGCGCCCTTTGCGGCCTTGGCCTTGTCGGCCGGTTTTGTTGTTTCTTTTTGCTTCTCTGTATGCGGGGCGGGCTTCTCTTTGGTGGTCTTTTTTGGAGCCTCTTTGACAGGTTCTTTCCCGGCTTCAGCCTTCTTTTTCTGCACCTCTGCCCTGACGGTTTCCTTAATCGCTTCTTTTACCTCCTCGACCGCCCCGGCTTTTGTTTCCTCCTTTTTTGTAACTCCTGCCGCCGTTTCAGGGGCTTTCCCGGCGGCCTTTTCTTTTTCAGCCGCTGCCCCGGGTTTTTTCTCCGCAGAAACCTTTTTTTCAGGTATTTTCTTTTCGGCGCCCGGGATGGGCCTTTCTTTCAGGATCACCTCAAGGTGGGTTGCCTTGAGGCGGCTTCCGATTTTGTTCTTGTGCCTTCGCCGCCTCATTGTCGCCCCCTTGAGCGGGGCAACGTGGGCAATAAAAGTGTTGTTTAAGTCGAGATTTTTGAACTCCGCGTTTTTCTCGGCTGAGCTTATGAGAACGAGCAGCTCTTCTGTGATTTTCGTGTAGTACCTGCCATTGATGCTTTTTTTCCGGGCTTTTATGTCCTCGAGGAACTTCTTTGCCTTTAGGACATCCATTCCCCGGATTGCCTTGCAGACCACTTTCGAGCTGCTTGTCGAGACTCTCGCATTGCGGTTCAGGGCTTTTGCCGTATTTCCCGTAACATCTCTGCTGTACATATTAAACCTACTTCTTTGACGCGGAGAACTTCGTGCCGTGAGAGGCGCCGATTCCGGCGGCCCCGTGCTTGAGCCCCACGCGCGTCAGGGCGAATTCCCCGAGCCTTCTGCCCACCATCTCGGGCGCAATGTCGAGCGCGTAAAACTCCTTTCCCTTGTGGACGCCGATTTTGTGCCCGATCATCTCCGGGAGGATTATCATGTCCCGGCAGTGGGTCTTTATGAATTTCTTGCCCTTCTGGTCTTTGTATTGCCCGACTTTTTCGAGGAGCTTTTTTTCCTGCTCCGTGAATCCCCGCGCAACTTTTCTCTTCTCCCTCGAGGGCAAAAGAGCGATAAACTCCTCTCTTGAAAGGGTTTCCGGGTTTTTGCCTCTGTAAAGGAATTCTGCCATAATCTAAAAACATAAAAATTAAAAGGGTCGCTTAGCTGTTAGGAGAGCCACCTGAACAGCGAACTGTAGCTTGCGGTCATTAGAGTGATATTTGGCTCTGTTATCCGGGCGGGCGGCGGCCCGTATACCGTTGCCTGAACTGCCCCGTCAACGGTTCTGTCGAAACTGTAGCTTCCGGTGTTTATTTCGAGGCTCCTTGAATATAGTGGCGGGATTGTTGTGATAATAGAATTGCTTATTTCCGCCGCTCCGTCGCTTATTATTGCCTTTGAGGCAAATCCTGTGGCTCCCCAGCTTATGAGCGTTTCCACGGAACTAAAACCCCCCTCCAAAACGGTTCCCGAGTAGTATGTGCTTCCGATGGCGTTTATGGCGGTGCTGATAGTTGTGTCCGCGAGGCATGGTGAGGCTGCGACGAGAAATACTGCGAAAACAGTCATAACCGCAGTACCGAAAAGTCTTTGCCGCATTCTGAAGTTTTCCATAATACAATTAAAATCTCCCTGTAATATAAAAACACCACAAAACAATATGATACCATTACAATTGGATTACGGAGGCATTACGGGGATTTTGGGGCGTTTTTTGGGGCGAAAAATCCATCCCTCAAATAATAATCCCCCCTCTCTAATAATGGGATTCTCTGTAAGGGACCTGCAGGAAATTCTGGGTTCGGGCGGCGACCTGTCCGCCCTGCCAGAATATATCTCGCTTGTGGCAGACGGCAGGCATTTCGAGTTCGAGCGCGCGCCGCAAAAGGAGGGAAAGCCCTCCAAATTCCCAAGGAGGCGGCTGATGGAGGAGATAAAGTGGCCCCAGAACGCCGGAACCTACGACATAGGCGACGTCGCAAACCCTGTCGTTCTCATCTGCCCGGCGCAGGATAGGGAGCTTCAGGCGCACGCGATAGCGGCCGGAGTGTGCGCGACAGGCCCCTGCCTTACCCCGAGGGGGGCCGAGCTTTTGGTTACAAACATTGTTTCTAACCCCAACGTCCGCTTCCTGATTCTCGCCGGAAAGGATTCGGGCCACCTGACAGGCGACCTTCTCGAAAGCCTGAAAATCAACGGCGTCGACGGTAATAGGAGGGTTATTGGAAGCCTCTGCCCGTCTTTTCCTTACCTTCCAAACATCCCTTTGGAGGCGATAGAGAGGTTTAGGGAGCAGGTCGACGTGATTAACCTGATCGGAGTGACCGACCCGACAATGATTACACTTGTAGTGCGGCTCTGCGTGCAGGAGCCAAAAAACGCCTGCAAGTTCACCTACGCCAAAGTCCAGACGAGCCTTGAGGATTACAACAAAGTGCCGAAGGCACGGGAGCATTTGCTCTACGACGCGGGCGCGCTTGAAAAGGAGCCGATAGTCCTGCCCTATTCTGTTGTCGACCTTCAATCCCTGCCCTACGAGGCTTATTCGACCGTCGGAACGACAATATATGCTACTACGCTCGGGGAGGCGCACCGCTCGATGCTCGGCTTTCTCAAAAAAGCCGGGATATGGGTTCGCCAGGAGAGCAACCGGATGGCGCTTGACGCGCTTTCGACGACAGTCATTATAGAAAACCTCGAATCGGGGCTTTACCCTGAAGGCTACCGTCCGGTCGAGTGGGCAAAAACCGACGGGCAGATGCGCCAGTATCTAAAAGCCTACCGCTTCTGGAATTACCTCGTCCCCTGGAGCAACGTGGTATATGACCCGAAACTCGAAAAAACCGTCCCCTCGATTCCGGACATTGGGGGTATCTCATATTCCTACGGCACGAGAATCACCGCTAAGAGAATGGAGCACTGCAAAAGCGGGGAAAAGGAGGCAATCATCCGCCTCGTAAGGTCCTTTCAGGAGCGACATTATGAGAAGGTCCCAAGCTACAGGGAGCTCCTGGACTTTTACCACACCCTTGAGGATGTCCAGAGGGAGACTTTCAACCAGCTCCTCGCGGTCTCAAAGGCGTGCGCGATAGTGGTAAAGGAGGATATCACCGGCACCTATCGGCCATATCTCCAGCTTCAGTTCGCCGACGACCTGCGGGCGGTTGACCCGAGAAGGATGCACGCCCCCTGCTACTGCACTTTTGTCCCGTTCCTCAGAAAGGCTTTTTACCGCGAGTACAGCGAGGACGGGGTTGTGAGGAGGCTCCTTGTCCCCTCGTCAGAAATCGGGGAAAAAGGAAAGGGAAATGCGGCTGAAGGGATGGCCGGCGAGGGCGATAAATCGAAATACGGCTGGCTTTTTACCCCCATGGCGTACCTTCGCGCGCACGACTGGTTTGCATTTCCGGCAAACGTCCACGGCTCGATTGCCATGAGCCGCTTTGTCCTCTGGATGATTAGCGAGAGCGTCGGGCGGCGGCTTCCGTTTGGCTTTTACTCGCACCACGCCTCGTCCCTCCACCTCGTCGATTACGCCCTCGAAAAGGCGGAGCTTGAGCGGCTGAATGGGACGCTTCCGAAGAAGTGATGCCTTGATTCAGTATTTTTCTAAGCGAACGCCGAAATCATCACGATGACAAAAAAGAGAATCGACCCCGCAATCAGGATTGCCTTGAGCTCGCCCGTGAACACCTTCGAGATGACGTAAATGACGGGCACAAGGATTGTAACCGACATTATCACACCCAAGGGTCCGGCTATCTGTATGATGTAGGCAAGCGAGTTTAGGAGTTCGACAAATAGTGCGAAAAGCGAGGCGACGATTTCCACCGCGCTCCAGAACACGAGGCTTATCATCTTGAGGAGGATTGCAAGGGGCGCTTCCACCATAATTATAAGTCTTTGAGGTTAATAACAGGCTTGTCGAAATGGTTGTCCAAAATCCTCGGGCAGGCTGTGTTTACGTACGCGTCGAACTTCAGGCCGAGGAGCTTGTCGTTCGTGATTTCGTTAAAGATTATGACCGTTGCCTTTTTGCCCTCCGCTTCAAGGCGGGCCTTTAATTTTTCGTAGTCCGGGAAAAACTGGCCGGGCTTTGTGGAGACGAGAATCCCGACCGACTTTGCGTCTTTTAGGAGTTCGAGCCTCGCGAATCGCTTCCTTTCCACCCTTTCGATTTCCTCGGTCAGGTCGGCCAACCGGCCTTTTTCGATGTCGGCGTGGTATACCTTTCCTTTCAGCGCCTTGGGGTGGAATTTCCCCGAGCCGACGAAAATATTCGCTTCGGCCGCGCTCCTTACTTCATTGCAGCCGAGAATTATCTGCTTTGTGAGGATTTCCTTTCCGTTTTCCTTCAGGAGCGCCTCAAGCTCTTCAAGCGCCTTTCTGAACTGAACCGACGAGAAAATCCCAAACGTCTTTTCGGGGAGCGCCGCGATTTCATTTTTGAGGGTGGCGGGCAGTTTCAGGCCGTACTCAATAGAAATATAAATTACGGGAGTGTCAGACTTCACCCCGAAGTCCGCGTGGCCGAGGTGGACAATCAGGTCGGACTTCGTAAGTCCTGCCGCCTCAAGCGGCAGGTCGCATGCCCCATAACACGCCTCGCCCGAAATTAAGACTTTCGCCAAGGTCTCTTTTTCGAGCTTTTCGGCAAGTTCTGGCAGGCGGGTCTTTAAGCCTTCCGGCCCCTGAAGGAGAATTATCTTCGGGGCGGCTTTTTTGATTTCTTCAAAGTCGATTTTAGGTTCCATAACTGTCCTGTCCAAAAAAATAGGCATTTACCAGCGGACCAGAACATCTCTCAACCTGAACATGTCTTCCGCCATAAAGCCGTATCCCGATTCATGCTCATCCCGCTTGAGGTAAAAGTATTCGACGGGCTTTACCAATGTCTCCATCATAGTCTGCTTCCCAAATATCAGGCCTTCCCCGTTGGAGGTCACAATTTTTTGGCAGGACGAGCCTTCAAGAAGGACTTTGTTGATTGCCCCGAGAAGACTTAGGCGATCCTCCCTTGAAGGCAGTTTTATCGGGAGGGTGAGATTGCCGTCACCTTCAGGAGTATCGCAGGAGTCTATGCACACATTACCGTCCGGACTTTTCCGGTAACGCATGTAGGGATTATAAAACTTCCCGGGATATTTCCTTGGGTGCACTTGGAGTGTCAGGGAATCATTATACATCTCTAACAGCTTAGAAGAGGTCATTAACGAATTTACCGGAATAAAATATATACCCCAGTATTACTGAGTAATACTTGGGTGATTCTTGAAGGTATACTGAAGGATAACTCTAAAACTGAAATCTTAAAATTCCTAGAAAAAAGAAAAATTAGATTTATTCGGGTTTTTCTCCGGGAGTGCCTGTATCACCACCCATCACGAAGTACCACATCGCTGCAATCACTGCAAGGATTATTATCAGGGCGAACAGGTCCTGCTTGAACAGGGCGTAAAAGCTCACGCCCCCGCCGAGCCATCCTCCAAGAAGCATCCATGCAATCAGCACTATCGCCACGAGGTAGATTAGACCTTTGGTGCCTGTGAGATAGTTGGATAGGTAGTCTTTGTTTACCAGGCCGATTACCAAGAGCAGGCCGAGAATGACCATGAGAAACATCATCAGCGTCCCTGAGGTGTTGATGAAAAAACTCCCTATAGTCTGTCCGTATCCCGGCACGAAGGCGGTCACAAGGAAGCCCATTACCAGGGCAATTATTCCCGATACCCCTCTGGCGTCCTTTCCTGTTTCGCCGAATACCTTTGACTTCATTAGCAGGCCGAAAATCACTGCAAACGTCAGCACCCACGGGAAAATCGTGTTGTACAGCATGCCGCATAGATTTGCCGAAAGTCCTATATTTGCGCAAAATGGTGTCGTTACCATAGCATATGCCATAATTAACCATTATCTATATATAAACCTATTTTCGCATTACGGAAGGGCTATTTTAATCTAATCTATCTATTATGGCAAAAGAGGTTTCGATAAAGGGGAACCTGAAGAAAATCTCGGACTGCGAGTATCTGATTGACAAGTCCTTAAGAGAGGGCGCGCGGGTGAACTCCAAAGTCATCGCGACCGGGAAGATTATCGAAGCGGCGGAAGAGGATGCTTTGGCGCAGCTGACAAACGTCGCCTGCCTTCCGGGAATCGTCGAGCCGGTGTGCGGGATGCCCGACATCCACTGGGGCTACGGCCTGCCGATGGGGGCGGTCGGCGCCTTTGATTCTAAGGAAGGTGTGATTTCCTGCGGCTGTACGGGATTTGATATCAACTGCCTTTCCGGGGACTCGGAAGTGCTGACTGAATTTGGCTGTAGAAAGAGGATATCGGACTTCGAAAGCACTTTTGGCAGGGAAAGGATAAAATGCGTCAACCCCAGCCACTGCGTCAAAAACACGGACATCCGCTACTTTATGAAAAAAGTCCCGGAAAAGACCTTCAGGGTGAGAACCGAGGGCGGAAAGGAAATAACCGCCACGGCCGACCACCCCTTTCTTACCAAAAGCGGAATGGTTCCGCTCAAGGACCTGGAGGCCGGCGGGGAAGTGTCCTGCTATCCGTTTGAAGGCGTGGCATATGTTGAGCCAAAAAACGGGATAATATTAAAAGAAGACGCAATCGGGGAAAGACAGAAAAGGGATATTCTGAAGAGCAAAGGCCTTCTCCCTCTCAGATACTCCGACAAAAGGCTGGGCTACCTGCTCAAAATTTTTGGCTTTGTACTGGGCGAAGGTTGCATGGACGAAAGAAGGGTCGGGTTCTACGGGGATAATGAGGACCTGGAAGACATAAGAAAGGACGTGGTCAGGTTGGGATTTAAGCCGTCGAAAATATATTCGAGGGAGCGGGAGCACGAGATAAACACGGCCTACGGAAAAGTGGAATTTGAGAGGACCGAGCACTGCTTCTACGTGAATTCCCGAAGCCTCGCCGCGCTTTTGGAGGAATTGGGCATGCCAAAGGGGAACAAGACAAAGCAGGAATATCTGGTTCCGGGCTGGATTTTTGAGTGCGAGCTATGGCAAAAAAGGCTGTTTCTCGCCGCCCTTTTTGGCGCGGAACTGACCTCCCCAAAGACCGTGACAAACCACGGCTACAACTTTTACGGCCAGATTCTGACCATGAACAAAGAGCAGTCCCTGCTTGAAAATGGTAAGGAATTCCTAAACCAGATAAGGAACTTGCTTGGGGAGTTTGGCGTGGAAAGCAATCTGATAAATGAAAGAAAGGAATATGAAAGCGAGGGGTATGTTTCCTACAGGCTGAGGCTTCAGATATCCGCAAAGCCGGAGAACCTGATAAGGCTCTGGAGCAGGGTCGGCTACGAATACAACCGGAAGCGAAGCTTCCTCGCAAATGTTTCTGTCCAGTACCTGAAAGCCAAGGGCAATATCGTCGAAGAAAGAAAGAGGGCGATAAGGGAAATCGATGAGAGGGGCCTATGCAAAAAGGACGCTATTGAGCAATATGAGTCTTCTGCGGTCAACAGGAGGTTTATCGAGAGGACCTTGTACGAGGGCAGAAAGACCGAGCCAAGGATTGCCTTCAATATAGATAAGTTCGAAGAGTTTCTGGCGAGCCATACGGAAGGGCTTGGGGAGACCGGGCAGGTGTGGGACAGGATAGACTCGATTGAGGAAAGCGAGTATCGGGACATGGTTTACGACTTCACGGTCGAGGACGAGCACCACAACTTTATTGCGAACAATTTTGTCGTTTCCAACTGCGGGATCCGAATGATTAAGACGAATTTGACTTACAATAACGTGAAGCCCAAAATCCAAAAGCTTATAGACGTGCTTTTCAAAAACGTGCCCTCAGGCGTCGGCGCGAAGGGAAAGCTCAGGCTGACAAATGACCAGCTCTCGGAAGTCCTTGTCAAGGGCGCGAAGTGGGCTGTTGAGAAAAATTACTGCCCTGAAAAGGACCTCCAGCATATGGAGGAATACGGGTGCATGGAGGGGGCTGATGTTGACAAGGTGTCTGATTTGGCGATGAAAAGAGGGCTTCCCCAGCTGGGAACTTTAGGCGCCGGAAACCACTTCCTGGAAGTCCAAAGAGTCGGCGACATTTTCGATGAGGACACAGCAAAGACCTTCGGGGTGACCGGTGCCGACCAGATTATAATTATGCTTCACTGCGGAAGCCGGGGATTTGGGCACCAGGTGGCAACCGATTACCTCAAAATCCACGACAAGGCGGCAAAAAAGTACGGGATAAAACTTCCTGATCCGCAATTGGTTTGCGCACCTGTGACTTCAGACGAGGGCCAGGCATATTTCGGGGCGATGAAGTGCGCGGTCAATTACGCATTTGCCAACCGGACGATTATGACCTCGTGGGTTCGGGACTCCTTTGAGGAGGTGTTTTTGAAGGACTGGGAGGAAATGGAGATGGATTTGATTTATGACGTGTGCCACAACATCTGCAAGCTTGAGGAACACAAGGTCAACGGGAAAACGGTTCCGCTTTATGTGCACAGGAAAGGGTCGACTAGAAGCCTTCCTGCCGGCCACGAGCTGATTCCTGAAACTTACCGAAAAGTCGGACAGCCGGTTTTGATTGCGGGCTCGATGGGAACGGCGAGTTATATTTTAGTTGGGGGCGAGAACGCGGCAAGCACATTTTACTCAAGCTGCCACGGGGCAGGACGGGTTATGAGCCGAAACGAGGCGATAAGGCGTTACCGGGGCAGGCAGGTGCAGGATGAGCTTTTTAAGGAGGGAATTGTGGCGAAGTCTACAAGTCCAATTGTTTTGGCTGAGGAGTCGCCAAACGCTTACAAGGACGTTGATGAGGTTATAAAAGCGGTTGATATGGCGGGAATCTCAAGGAAGGTCGTTCGGGTCGTTCCTGTTGGGGTTGTTAAGGGGTAATTTTGGTGAATTATACAAAGGGACGTCAATTATGTCCGATACTAAAAAGAAAGAGCTTTTTCTGTTTCTCTGAAAAATTAAGGAATATTTCAGACGCCTTTGAAGTTTTTCATTTCGTTCTCGCCAAGCATAAGGACTAAAGCACAAACCTTATCGCAATCAGCCCTATGCAGACCGCAAAGCCGACTGCGATTACTATCTCGGGCCGCAAATTGATACCTCCCTCAACCTCATCGCTGTAGTTTATCAGCCCCGCCGTGGTCATCGGCATCCTACTTTTCTCCTTGGCCATATTATAATATTGTTTTTAAAGCTATGCAGGAGGGCGGATTTTCGTTTTTAGCCAAATTAGCGGTGATATCCCGCGAAGCGGAATGGTTTTTCTTTGACGTTGAGGACTCCCGCGTCCTGCAGACGGGGCACCGTTTTTCTCCGAAAAACGATTGTTCTTTTTCTAAAAGAAAGTCTTCATTCGAACCGCCGAACCCACTAAGAGACTGGATTGCTCATTTGGTTGTTGCGAAGCGGAATCTGCGCTCGTTCTTCGCTTGCGCTCGAACGACGCCCAAAACCGCTGTGCGGTTTCAGGTTCTTTGGGGTTGTCATACCGCATGATATGCGAACTGTTTCTTTTGGTGTGTCGGACTTTTCTTTTCAAAGAAAAGGCTGACCTTGAGTCCAGCGCCTTTCTCCAGTCTTGAGCTTGGCCCCTACGCAATATCCGCCCGTTCGCGAAGCGAACGTTATATGCGAAAATGGTTTTTCTTTGGGGTTGTTAAACCTTTCTTTTTTCAAAAAAGAAAGGGATGACCAGACTTGGCTACTCCTGCATAAGTGTATATCAAGGGAGATTTTAAAATAAGTGTATTTTGTAAACACATAGGTAACCTCTTTGTGAGGACAAAGTGCTACCCACAA
>JBNGEE010000011.1:0-13349 GCA_049975565.1 Candidatus Aenigmatarchaeota archaeon | reverse complement strand
GTATATACGCGCCGGCGGTAAGTGACCTCTTCAGAAAGACGATGAGAAAAAAGATAATTATCGTGGCAAGTGTTATGGTGTAGGCCATGTCCCTCTGGATGATCCTTGTTATAAGCGCCCGGAGAGGTGGGCTCCCGGTAAGCTCGATTTTTATCCCGCCGGGCTTTTCGATCGCCTCGAGGTCCCCGGAAACTTTCGAGACAAATGACGAGATCCTCTCTTCGTTTCCGCCGAGGTCCGCGGAAATAAAAAACAGGGTCGCCGAGTAATCGGAATTGAAAAAACCATCCGCGCCGGGAACGGTTTCGACTACGACTCTCGACTCTTCGAGGGTTTCCGGCAGTCCGCCCGACGCCTCGAATATTGCGACCGGCGACTGGACGGACAATATCTCGGGCTCGGACTCAAACACTTCCTCAAGTCCCGCGAGCAGCTCTATCACGCGCGGGTCCCTGATGTCTGCCGGGGCATTCTCAAGCCCGCTTTCGCGGTCGACAGACACGAGTACCAAAAGCGTGTCGCCGCCGCCAAAAGTCTCGGAAAGCTTGTTGCCGAGAGTTATGGACTCGAGTCCCTGAGGCATGTCTTTCGACATGTCGGTCTGGAAAGTGGTCTTTGGTATCCCCGCCGCGAGAAGCAGGGTGATGCCCAAAACGAGCGCCAGTAGCAGCCCCGCATGCCGGTACTCGAATCCCGCTACGGCCTTGAGCACACCCATGCTATTCCTCCCCCGCGCACAGCCCCCCCAATTCCCTGCAGGTTTTATTCAGGATTTCTACTGCCTGCGGCACGTTACCGGGCGTTTCGGCAATTTTTGCAAGTGTGGTTATTATTCCCATCATCGGGCACTTGAACGGTTTGTCGGGATAGCTCTCTCCGAGGCGCCTGAGAGGTGTGTCTATTTGCAAGGGGTCCAGCCCAAGGACGCAGGCCAGAATTTCCGAGGCCTTGTTCCTCAAGTCCTCCTCAAGGACCCCGAATTTCCTCGATATGGCCACGCCCTTCCCGGTAAGACGGTACTGCTTTTTGCGCTCGGGCCCGGGAATCTCCTCAATCCACCCATCTTTTTCCATGGACTCCAAAAGGGGGTAAATCGTTCCGGGAGACGGCCGCCAAAACCCTGTGCGCTCCTCAATCGTATCCATGAGCGCATATCCATGGAGGGGTTTTTTTGCCAGCAGGCCTATCACGTAAGACCTCAAAAAGCCACGTGGCACAAGCAACGACAAGTCACTTTTTCCTTTTTTTGCTTCGCCGACCATAGTACAGTATTATCACTGTCAAACAGAGCAGGCCTGTAAGAATCAGTGAAGTATCCGTCCCCGAATCCGCCACCCCGTTCCGGACACTGAGAGGAATCTGCTCCCTTACGACAAAAACGGCATCATCCACTACATACCGGATCTCGCCGTCGAGAAGATGCTTCTTTATGGCCGCGTCATCATCCACAGTTATCCAAAATACGGCCTCTCCGGTTTCACCCGGCGCCAGGTCCCCGATAAAATCGTATTTCTCGTCAAGGGTAAATGGTTGCTCGTCTTTTTTGTATAGCTTGATGGAAACTGATTCCGCGGTTTTTGAGCCGATGTTCTTCAGGGAAACCATAACCGCCGCCCTGTCGCCCTGCGAAAGTTTCTCTGGCAGGGTATTTATGGATTCGAACACGAACAGAGGCGTTGCCTTGACATTGAGGCTGACATCTAGTATCTGGTTTTTGTACTCTGTGTTTGCCCCGCCGGAAACCTTGTACTGCAGGATAATGCTTCCCAAATGCGCCCCGGGCTCAACGGACTTGTCTACATCAATGTAAAACACCGCGTCAGTTGTCGCGCCTTCGGCAACCAGGCCGAGGTTATCTATGTCAGAATAGCTGTAGGTAGGTTCAAAACCGGAGGGCAAAATCAGCCTCGCGGTCACAAGCTTGGCGTCGCCCGTGCCTATGTTGTTTAACTCAACTGTCAGCCGGTTGTCTTTGGTGTCTGGTAGGAGCTTTGACGGAACGCTTGCAACCCCACCTACCGCAAATTCTGGAACGTTCGAGGTCACGTAAAGGGTGATCTTTCGGGTCAGCCACCCGGAATAATCGTCGTTTCGGCACCGAATCTCCATAACATTAGCGCCTTCCACTGCAGAAGGGTCCACGTATATCCGGTAGTCCAGAATCACAGACTCCATGCCCGGCAATTGCCCGATGACCCGTGTCGCGTTTTCGGAAGCGTCCAGGGAAAATGGATATTTCGGTATCAGCTCGCACACTGCCCACTCAGCCTCATCCGCGCCATAATTGTCAAGTTTTATCCAAAGTTCGACGTATTTTCCGGCTTCGACCGGGTAGGGGTCGTATTTCAGTTCCTGAACCATGAGGTTTGCCGAACTCGAGAATATTCCCTGCGCAAGTATTGCAGGGACTCCTAAGGAAAGGGCGCACACAATAAACATGATGCCCGACATCTGCCCCCTCCGGATATGTGGATTTGCCATACTCACCTGAACTATATCGAAACGATATATATTATATTTGGAGAAAAAATATATATCAACACCCCAAAGGCATAACCCCGGACCAATCCGAAACCTTAACCGAGCCGCCCCCCGATAGGTACGCCGCTGCATGGAAATGGATGAACACGGCCCCGGAAAGAGCCTGCATATATTATTATAGGTTCTAATATGCCTGTCTGGATTATAATTTTAATTTGGGAATTAGTTTATGGCGCCACCCACGAAGTGCGAGCTTTGTTTCCATACGAAGTCCGCACAAGAAGCGCTTGAAATGCTTGATTCATGCCCGAACGGCCTCTCCGAGGAGGAAGCCGCAAAAAGACTTGAACAATTTGGACCTAACGAGCTTCCGGAAAAGAAGGGAACCCACCCGGCAATAATTTTCCTCAAGCAGTTCAAAAGCATCCTTATATATATCCTACTTATAGCGGCGGGAATTTCGTACGTTTTCGGCCACATGATTGACGTCTACGTTATCCTTGGTGTAGTTCTCATAAACGCCTGTATGGGTTTTGTCCAGGAGTACCGGGCGGAAAAGTCTATCAATGCCCTAAAAAACATGATTGTGCCGCGCGCGAAAGTCTATCGTGGCGGCGAGCTTATCCAGATTGAGGCAAAAGACCTTGTCTGCGGCGACGTCATACTCCTCGAAGAGGGCGACAAAATCCCGGCAGACGCAAGGATTATCGAGTCCAAGAACCTTAGGTGCGTCGAGTCGTCGCTCACAGGGGAATCTCTCCCTATTGACAAGTTCCCAAAACAGCTTCCCGAAAAAACCCCTCTCGCAGACATGAAAAACATGGTCTGGATGGGAACCTTCGTAGCAAGCGGCCAGGCGACTGTGGTAGTCACGGCAACCGGAATACGGACATCAATAGGAAAAATCGCAAAGGAAATACAGAACATCCGGCGCACGCGAAGCCACTTCGAAAAAAAGACCGACCTTCTTGCAAAGCAGATGGGCCTCATAGCGGCAGCCGGAGCTTCGGTAATATTTATCACAGGTTATTTTTTCAGGGGTATCCCATTCGAAGAGATTTTCGTATTCACTCTCGCGTCACTCGTCTCGGCAATTCCCGAAGGCCTCCCGGCAGTCCTCGTCGTGGTCCTTGCCATAGGGTCGCACAGAATGGCAAAAAGAAACGCGATAATAAGGACGCTTCCTGCGACAGAAACGCTCGGCGTCGTCACGGCGATAATCACGGACAAAACCGGGACTCTTACCGAAAACACGATGAATGCCGAAAGAATTGTTCTTTCCGGCGAGGGTGAGATATCTGTCAGTGGGCGGGGGTGGATTCCTTCGGGCGAATTCCGCCAGTCCGAAAAGATCATAATACCGCTTGAAAGCTCCGGCCTCTCAAAGATTCTCCACATCGGCGCCGTCTGCAACAATGCTAAGCTTTTCAAAAAGGAAAATGAGGAAAATTACAGCGTTCTCGGAGACCCGACAGAAGCCGCCCTTCTGGTTCTCGCGGAGAAAGCGGGCCTCAAAAAAGAGGTTGTCCACACGAGAGAAGGCAGGATCGACGACATGCCGTTTAGCCCTGAGAGAAGATACCGCGCCTCGCTCGTAAAGATGGCCGATGGGGGGGAGCTCGAGATTTACGCGGTCGGGGCCCCTGAAAAGATTCTCAGGCGCTCGACGCACGTGCTTCGCGGGGGAGAAGTGCACGAGCTGACGAGGGCTAGGAAGGACGAAATCGAGGAAAATATGGGCCGCCTCACGAGAAGCGCCATGAGAGTCATTGCGCTAGCTTACCGAAAGACCCGCAAGAAGGAAAACGAGCTTTCCGATGAGGATGTATCTGGGCTTGTGTTTGTTGGACTCGCCGGCCTTCGGGACCCTATAAAGCAAGGTGTACGGGAAGCCGTCGAAAAAGCGAAAACTGCCGGGATAAGGGTCATCATGGCGACCGGCGACCATAAGGAAACCGCTCTGGCGGTAGCAAAGGAAATCGGGCTTGTCGATTCCGAATCCGGGCCCCCTAAAGCCTTTTCCGAAAGCGAGCTCCTGAAAATGACCGCCGATGAATTCGGGGAAGCCGTCGGGAAAGTGTCCGTTTTTGCAAGGCTTACACCCACCATGAAGCTCAAAATCGCCGAATCTCTACAGGCACAAGGCCATACCATAGCCATGACTGGGGACGGTATTAACGACGCGCCGGCCCTCAAAAAAGCGGACATAGGAATAGCCATGGGTGTCATCGGGACTGACGTCGCAAGGGAGTCGAGCGAAATAATTCTTGCCGACGACAACTTCGCGTCAATCGTAAGCGCGATAGAGGAGGGCAGAATAGTTTTTAGAAACACCCGCCAGTCAAGCTCGTTTCTCATCACCACGAATTTCGCCGAGCAGGCAACCATACTCTCGACGCTTTTTATGGGGTTGCCTTTGCCACTCTCCGCGATACAGATTCTGTGGCTCAACCTCGTAACCGATGGGGTCTCCGACATCACTCTCGCGACAGAGCCCGGGCATAACGAAGCCCTCAACGAACCCCCGAAGAACGCAAAAGAAGGCATACTCTCGAAGGAAATACTGCCGTTCCTGTTCGTGATGAGTGCGACAATGGTGGCGGCGACTCTTCTTGTGTACTTGGCGCTTTTGCCGCTCGGCGAAGAGATGGCAAGGACTGGCGCCTTTGCCGTGATGGCCTTCACCCAGCTTTTCAACGTACTCAACATGCGCTCGCTCAAAAAATCGGTTTTCGAAATAGGCATTTTCTCGAACAGGTATGTCTGTGCGTCCCTCGTGGCATCTGTAAGCCTCATGTGTATTGCGCTCTACAACCCGTTCTTGCAAGGAATCTTCAGGTTCTCGTATATATCGCCGGTGCAACTGTTCGAGATTGCGCTCCTCTCCTCTTCGGTACTTTGGCTCGGCGAGTTTTACAAGCGGCTGAAAAAAATGGTCTCTGAAAGCCGGGCGATATGATGGAAAATGCCGAGATTGGTGAGGTTATCCGCATACTGGAAAAGTTCACGAAAAAATACAACCTCCCCGTCGCCGAGCTTTTGGAAAAATGGAAGGACGACCCTTTCAAAATCCTTGTCACAATCGTGCTCTCGTCAAGAACAAAAGATGAAGTTACAGCCGATGCCGCAAAAAGGCTGTTCTCAAAGATGCACTTCATCGGGGACATCAAAAAAATACCTCCGGAAAAAATCGAGGGGCTGATTTTCCCCGTCGGTTTCTATAAAACAAAAGCGCGCCGCATCAGGGAAATGGTGGTTGTGTTAGACAAAAATTTCGGCGGTCAGGTTCCCGAAACCATTGAAGAACTGACAACCATTCCTGGCGTCGGCAGGAAAACCGCAAACCTTGTCGTTTACGCTGCGTTCAAAAGGCCGGGTGTCTGCGTCGACACGCACGTCCACAGGATTCTAAACAGGCTCGGATATATATCGACAAAGACGCCGCATGAAACCGAGATGGAGCTTCGCCAAAAGCTCCCCAAAAAATACTGGGCAATGACAAACGCGACGCTTGTGATGTTTGGCAGAAGTATCTGCACGCCTGTTTCGCCTTTTTGCAGCAAATGCCCCGTCGCGAAATTCTGCGAAAAAGTCGGAGTCCTTCGCAGCAGGTAAGCTTTATTTACCTGCAGAATCTTTCTACTATAAGAATCTCACTAATCATATTGGGAGATATTGATTTCCACTTCATAAAACTGCTTGGAATGTCCAGAGATGAATTCGGGCGCAATATCACAGAAATCGGGCACGTTCTTGCAGACAGCGGCGCGGATATTGTGCTTACACCGGACAGGGGCATCTCTCTTGAAGTGGCAAAAAATACAAAAAATATGGGGCAACTATGTGGTGGCCACCATTCCGAAATCAGACAGGGAATTTGAGATAGACCACCTCAGCACAACACTAAACCTAAATATAGGAAATGGGCCCCTCATAGATGAAGTAATTGACACGAAGGATTGGTATCGGCAGGATTTTCTTCAAGCAACATTTGGGGATGTTTTGCTTTTTCTCGGAAAGTCTTTAGGAAGCATCGGAGAGTTCGCATTTGGCTTTTACATCTACAGGCTGCTCTCAAAAAAGAAGTTTGAAGTAAAAACCAGGAGAACCGGCATCGGCACCCAAATCCGGGCAGGGAAATCCATACCCTTCATCGCGATAGTGTATTTGCCTTTCGTAAGAGAGTGTCTCGACTACGAGCTTGAGGCCTATGTAAAAAAAGTCGGCGGAAGAATCATATATGTCGGAAACTCTTTGGAGCTCGCAAAAGTGACTGAAAGCCTCGTTCAGGAATACCTGGGTGGTGCGCGCTAAGGGTTTTTTCTGAACGCGAAAATGACCTGAATGGACTCAAAAAGACCCTGTTTGGATGCGAAACTGCACTGTTTTTCACCAATTTGACAAAACAGAACATAATTTTCTGTCCTGCCTAATCGTGTATATAATAGCCATATATATAACCCGGCCTTACGACATCGAGGTACACGAAGCATATCCTCTGAAGCTGGACCCGCTCTCCGGGCCTGAGCTTTGTGATTTCCCTCTCGACAAGGCCCTTCATCAAAGTATTGTCCGGCTTTAGCACCTTCATTGTAATCGCGTCTTTAGGCACCCACTGGATTTTGGGATATGGCAGAACCTGCTTTCCGAGAAACTGCGCCTTTTGCCCGAGGCGGATGTTATAGAGCCCTATAAGACGGACGATTTTCCCATTGTGCTTTCGGAAGTCCTCCTTTGAGATATAGAATGTCTTTCCGATATTCAGCGTCCGATCGCCCCTGTCAGGGTAGTCGGGGTGGAGCGGGATATTTACCGACTTTTCCGGCGGCGGGTTTATGACAGTTATCTCGATGGGGTCCTCGACAAAGAAGTACCTGTTCGCGAGAGGGTCAAGTAGCTTTCGGTTAAAGCTCGAAATATAATCCCAGGAGACCATCACATCCCTGATTTTCGGGCCGATTTCCTTCATCATATTTGAAAGGGCCTCCGGGAAGTAGCCTCTCCTCCTAAATGCCCTGATTGTCGCAAGCCGCACGTCGTCCCATCCAGAATATGTCCCGTTGGTTATGCCCAGACTCACCTTTGATTTGGACAGCTCGGTGTCCAAAACGCTGAACCTGCCCTGGAGTTTTATTATCGGGTACTTCCACCTAAAATATGTGTACATATAAAGCTGCTTGTTTCTCGAAAGCGCAAGGTCTGTCCCCCTTATAATATGGGTTATGCCAAGAAGATGGTCGTCGATTCCTGACGCGAAATCGAGAAGCGGCCAGACATTACGGTTTTTCACCAGAGGATGCTCCGGCTTGTCGATTATCCGAAACGCCGGCCAGTCCCGAACGGAGAGGTTCTTGTCAGAGAGGTCGGTCTTTACCCGGCCGACTGCATCCCCTTCCTTAAAATCGTGGCTGAGCATTTTTTCCCAACGCTTGAGGTGAGTCGCCGCGGACATGTCTCTGCAGGGGCAGGCTTTCCCCTTCTCGCGCAGTTCCTTGAATTTAGCCCTGTCGCAGGTGCAGATGTACGCCTTTTCCATCTTTATGAGCTTTTCGAAGTGCTCGTAGTATATCGGCAGCCTTTTTGAGGCGTGGTAAACCTTGTCGGGTTTCACGCCGAGCCACTCGAGGTCCTCGACAATCCACCTATATGCCTCTTTCACCGGCACCTTGTTTTTCGGGTCCGTGTCGTCATACCTTAATATATAAGTGCCGTTGTAGAGGTTTCGGTAAAGCCAGTTGACGACCGCCTGCCTCGCGTTTCCGAGATGAAGCGGGCCGTTGGGGTTTGGGGCGAACCTGACCACGAAATCATATTTCACCTTCAGAAGTGGAATCATATCCTTCTCCTTTACCTTGTCCTTTTTGATCGGCCCCCCAATCGAATCAAGCTCCTTTTTCTGCTCGTCGACCTTCATCTTATTTATCTCAATGATGATTTTCTCGACGGCCTGCTTTAGCGCCTTCGCGTCCTTTTTTAGCTCCGGCTTTTCGATAAGGATTTTTCCCGTAACCGAGCCGGCGTCCGCCTTCCCGTTATATTTTATGGCGTTTGAAAGTGCATACCGGCGCAAGAACAAATTATCAATCTCCATTAGACTATATCGCTGCAAAAGTTTAAATTGCGCGAAATCGGCTAAGAATACGCAACCCTTGCCGCCCCGCCACCGTATTTTTTGATTGTTTTGAGCCAGCCAAGGGGGGTTTTCTGAAACCCCATCACCGCATGAGGAGCTTAGCGGTACCCCAAAATCCGCCGAATCTCCTCCAAAAGCTCCGGATTCGCCTTCTCGTAATTCTTCAGCTCGCGGTATTCCTCCTTTGTGAGGAAAGTGTAGAATGTCTCCCCCTCCCTAATCTGGCGGCCGACCGTAACGCCCGAGACCGAAATCGCCGCGCGGTCCTCCTTCTCGAGAGCCTTTGTCGCAACACCTTCTTTTTGTATCTGTATCACTTCGCCAAGAATCTTCCCTTCGGAATTTATCAGGCGGCATTTCTCCTCAAGGACGCCTTCCTCCACCTCAACGCCGATGACTGCAGGGTTATTCTGCCTAAACACGAAGCCGGGCAGAAACTTCACCTTCGCGATTTTTTTCATCCGCCCCTCCTCCTCAGCCTTCATCTGCAATTCCAGGTCCGCCCTCCACTTAATGTATTCCTCGTACACGCGATAGATTATGTTGCCCTCGATAACCTTTATTTTTTTGGATTTCGTAAGGTCGGGAAACGGGTTTTGCAGCCCGAAACAGATGATTGCCTTGTCCTCGCGCGGTGAGTTGTCAAGAAGCATTATGTCCTCCTTTGCGGGCGGGCCGACTTTTGCCCTCCGGATGGGCACGTTCTGGAATAAGTTGAGCGCGGCCTCGAGGTTTCCTATCGTGTGCGCCCGAATAATGATGCCCGCATCTCCACCTTCGATCTCCTTTGACTCTTTTCCGGACTTCAGTTCCAAAAGTATCTTTTTCTTCTCGCCCTCCGAGTGTATTACAAAGAAGTTCGCGCCGGCGCCCGCCTTCTCCACGTCGCGCCCGATAACCTTCACGCCGGCCGACGCGTGGATTTTTTCGACGTTTATGAACCGCTTTTCCGCTCGGAGGTCCTGCAGAGAAGCTGGTTTTAATAGCCCCCGGACTTTCACTTCAAAAGGCTCGGGCCCTTCGACAAGAACCCGGTCTCCGACAGACAGCGAGCCGTCGTAAAGTATAATATCAATGTTGTTTCCGAGTTTCTCGTCTTTTTTTACCTCAAGCACCATCCCTCTCCCCTGCTCCGATAGCCTAAGCTCTTCGGACAGAAATTTCTGGGACAGGCCGATAAGGACCACGAAAAGGTTGAGGATGCCCTCTCCCGTCACCCCCGAGCAGGGCACGATCGCCACCTCCTTTGTGAAGTCCGACACTTTCGAGAAAAGCTCGGCGTTGAACCCGTGCTCGGAAAGCTCGCTAATCCTTGTATAAAACATGTTGTCGAATTCCTGGCGTGCCATGTCATTCTGGCGGGTTAGGTTTTTTATGAAATCCTTCTCGAACATCCTCCAGCCCGCAAGCCGGTCAATCTTTGTAAGCGCGATTACGAAGGGTGTTTTGAACTTCCTCAGTATCTCGAGGCTTTCAATCGTCTGCGGCCTTATGCCTTCGTTGATGTCGAGCACTAGAACTGCCAGGTCCGCAATCGAGCCGCCTTTTTCACGCATGGATGTAAACGCGAGGTGTCCCGGCGTGTCGATGAAAAGCAGGCCGGGAATCTTTATCTTGTCCTTCATCGGCTTGAGATACCCGCCCGCAAGCTCGAAAATCAGGGAAATCGGCATGTTCGTCGCACCGATGTCCTGTGTTATCCCCCCGGCCTCTCTTTTCGCGACCCCTGTGCTTCTCATGTAATCGAGAATTGTCGTCTTTCCATGGTCGACATGGCCCAAAACCGTAACAATCGGCTGCCTAAACATTGCAATCACCTAATATTATATCGGAAGAACTTTCAAATAGGGTTTTTTTGGTGTATATGTGTTGTGACTTTGGCCAACCCATCTTCACTCCAAATTCAGGTCCGTGTTGTTCACGTGAACGCGGCGCAATCGGGTAGTGAATTAAATGGAACCGCCTTTTTTATGTAAACGATGAGCAGTCCGGTGGTGGGTAGTAAAGGACCTCACACGCGGAAACAAACATATTCTCGAACGTCAGGTTTTTGACTGTGACTGTGTCCCTGAGGCTGGCAAATTCCACCTCGTTTTTGCCTGAGCTTACCCTGCTTAAAACCATCTGGCCCTCAAGCTCCCCGACCAGTTGCTCGAGCTCGAAAAAGCCGGGGGCAGTTGTGTAAGAATATGTTGCGACGGTCCTTCCTTTATCTATGAGGTACGCCTTCTCGTCATCTGTGAGGTTCCCAAAAATCCACGTTTTTTCAAACTTTTGAACGTTATTGACCGTGTTTTGACCCTCTGTGGACACATCCTGGTACATCATCGGCAACGTGACAATCTCTATCAAAAATAACAGGCCCACAGAAAGCGCGAAGTATACGAACAGTTTTTTTCGCCTTTCTTCCCGGCCGCCAAGAAACACCCCCTTTTTCATAAATAACGCAGATTTAAAATAAAAAGCGCAAAGACTCATTCATGGGGGCAGTTGCAAAACTGTTTTGCGCCATCCCGGTCATCGCCAAATGCCTCTTTGAGTGCGGGGTAGCTGTTCAAAGTTTTCGAAATATCTTTGTCATTGTCCCTACAGGGTGGGTTTAAAGACGCCCATTTGGCGCATTCGATGTTTAAATCTTTGGTTTCGATTGCCGGGTCGCTCTCTCCAAAGACCCTCATAAAAAGAACCCCTGCCACCAAAAAGACAATCATCACAATTATGAGACCCACGATATATTCCTTGTCTATAGCCAGCCCTTTCATAAACACCATAATATATGTTCCAATTAATTATTGATATGCCTGGATATTGCGGTGTTATATATAGTCAATTTTCTGTGAGTGTTTGCCAAAGATTGTCGTTAATTGGCGATTTTTCGTGTTTTTTAGGTATTATGCCACAATATTCTTGGGAATATGTGTGGTGTGGTTTGCCTTATGGAACACTGTTCCACCCTGGATTTATAATAGGTATTTGCCTGCAGATATAGATTATGGATAAAAAAAAGCAGCAGAGGCTAAATAAAATAATAAATGCGCTTGCGGCTAATCCCGACGGCTTATGGCTAAGGCAACTTTCGAACGAGACAAAAACACCGGTATCGACCCTGCACAGGTATCTGGAAAACGAGCTAAAAGATATTACCGACAACCTTGGCGTAAAGGATAAAAATGGCAAGTACTTTGGCCTGAGGATTGTCCGGCTGAAGGCAAATATAATAAAGATAGTAGAGTCGGAAGGTTTGGACAAATTAAACAGATTCCTCAATATTACCAAAAGAATCTGAAATCATTGTTTTTTGGATTCGTGTACTTTCACTTGGACGAAATCCCAGGCGTGAACTTCACGTGAATATGTAGGGTGTGTTGTTATCATATGCCCAGCGGTCATGCGCCGCCCAACTATTGATATTTGGTGTATTTTCGGACTTGTCTGAACCGAATCACGTGTTGTGAATGTGTGGTTTCCCTCTTATAAGCCTTACGTGTAATATGAATCAGATTCACGTGAACCAAATAGCAAAACGTGAACACCATGTGAAACTATATTTGGGTGTGTGTTCCCTTTAAAAGCTCTTTTATGGGTAATGTCTGGTTTTGTGGACAAATCCTGTTTTAACCTTTTCTGAGATACTTACCCACAAACATTTCTTGAGAATCGCGTGAACAAAAACCTAAAACGTGAACTTCACGTGAACCTTTATTTAAATTGCATTTTTCTCCTGTTGCGGCACCGTTTTGATGTTTTGATTGCCTGGTGTGTCTTGGCTGTTGTTATTCGGTTTGTCTTGTGTTCCTAAAGGGTTCGGGTTTTGACATACGACTATTGCGCAGTTATTCGCCTCTTGTTGCCGGGCACTTTTCTGCGAAGAATGTCTTCGTGTGGGACGATTTTTTCTGGAATTGACTGTATAATAATCCGCATTTCAATATATCTCAGCCAAAACCCAACAAACACCAATACCATAACTTTCACGTGAACAAAAATTCAAAACGTGAAATTCACGTGAACTGCAGAGAATATTCTTGATTACACCCGCACAACATACAAAACAGGATTCATTTAATGTGAATTTTGGGTGAACATACCACTGCACCAATTATTCCCTAAGACTCTGCACCAACCATAAACCGTTATGAAGTGAACTTCACGTGAACCGGTCTGGATATAAAACTCTGTGCACTAAAACAAAAATATCTCTGTGAAAAATCAATAATATATATTAAAAAAGGAATATTATGTTAATTGCTGTTCACGAAAGTGTATTTGACTGCGTGAAGTTCACGTGAATGTTGGTGCAAAATGGGTGTTGCTGAAAGTCGGGAAGCGTACAATTCTTGGTTGAGAAGGCAGGAACTCGAAAAAGCCCCGTTCACATTTGAGATAATGCCCAATCTTCAGGTGGGTTATAGGGACCAGATCTTGCGCCTTCTAAAGAATATAGACCAGAAACAAAAGATCGTTTTAATTACAGGACCCACCGGCAGCGGGAAGACGACTTTGCTGAATTATATTGGTTCCTCCGAAAAAGACATCGTCTTCATGAGCAAGCCGCCGCGAAAAACCGAAGACCTGCTCAAAATACCAAACCACTTTTCGACGGAAATCCCTGTTTTGACACGGATTTTCACCAAAAAGCCCGGGGATGTGCAGGAAATACCCCAATATCTTAACAAAGTGCTTTCTGGACACAAAGTGCTTTTCGTCGACGAGGCGCACGAGGCCAGTATAGATG
>JBNGEE010000010.1:4372-13497 GCA_049975565.1 Candidatus Aenigmatarchaeota archaeon | reverse complement strand
GTGCGGCCACGACTACCCGCTGATACTTTTCTTCTACACGCAGGGCGACGACTACAGCGTGGCGCAGGGAAACATTCTCGACCGCCTCAATTCGAAGTACAACCTCACCACAATCTACGCCATAAACTACAACACGGAAAACCCCGCGGTAATTTCGGTAAGGGAAATCTACAACATCACAAAAACTCCCGCGCTTGTGATAAACGAAAAGACCTACAACCGGCGCATGAGCCTTGATGAAATAGAAAGCATTTTGTACGAGAAATAACCGGAAATACCACGCCAATTCAAAAAGACAGCCAACTCTAAAAGATGATGGCAGAGTATCGCTGAAGCTAAACGATGAAATTATAAAAACCTAAAGGGAAAAACAAAAAAAATAACGAGCCGAAAGCTCACCAATCCTTATTACTCAAGAGCGGTAAGGGTGGGTGTGTCGGTTCCCTGGACAACTACGGCGGTTCCGGTAAGGTCGTCGTATGCGCTGTACTGCTGAAGGACGCTACAGGCTGCCCGGGTGTTTGGAGCCTCCCAACCAGCGACTATAAGCGCTGCCTTTCCAGCGTTGAACGCATCGTTGACTACCTTAATCATTGCCGCGCCCTCAGGTATTCCTGAGTCGGCACCGCAAACCTTGGTTGTGAAGCCCATTGCCTGTGCGGTCAAAAGGTTTACGCAAGGTCCGCCGACAAGAATCAAGTTCTTGTTCTGCTTCATGGACTCCGTCACTTCGGTGTCCAGTCTGGCGATGTTGTCTACGATGGGAACAGCTTTCTTTACGGTTGAGCCGGTTGTGGTTGTGCTTGTTGCATCAGGGCCTTCTACTACGACATTTGCCTTAACCTGTTCGCTTGGGACGGCAAAAGCGATCTTGTCGCTGTCGCCGTTGCTGTCAGGGTCACGGATTATCATACCATAGTGGGTCCTGTAATCCTCCTCGACAGTGCCTCTGTTTGTTCCGCCAATGGTAAGTTCGGCGGCGGCAGCCTGTCCTTGTGTTGTTCCAAGCTTTTCATCCTTCAGGTTAATGTCCCAGACGATTAGTCCATCCCCCTCAACACCTTCCACAATTGTGAAATTCAGTGCGGCAGGGTTATCAGTTAGGTTTACGTCAAGGGCTGTGTCCTGATAGTAGATCTGGAGTTCGTTGGATATGACGTTTGTTTGGTTGGTGGCGTCTCCTGTGTAGAAGATCTGCACCTTGTTGTCGGAGTTCTTGAAGGCTCCGATTGTCTGGTTTGTTGCAATCTCCACAATATATACCTCCTTTGTCTCGGTCATGGTTCCGCTGACATTTACCCTAAAACCGGTTTCTGTCTGGTCCGAAGTAAGGACAAACGCGTCCTTATCCGTAACCACACCAGTCGTACCTCCGGTTTCGTTCAAATCAATGTCGACGAAGTTGTCGAATTCGCCTGTGATTTCTGCATAGTCGTCTGTAGTCAGTGAGCTAATGTAGACCTTGGCATACTCGTCAGGAAGCGCGAGCGCCTCTCCGACGGCCTTAAGGTCGTCTTTGTGGTCAAGCAACTTCTGGTTGAACTGAGCGCCAATGGTCAATTTTCCTGTGTCACCGTCGTCGGCATCAATGTACCAAACCCAGTTGGCGTCTGTTTCGTCATCCGGCTCTCCGAATACTTCCATGGACTCTCCGTCGCTGACCTCCTTTGAGATGTCTGACCCAACTGAAATGTCAACCTGCCTGCTGTCCACGTCGTCCGTGTACAGTATTGCGTTGACTTTCACGACCATATCTCCAAAGTCATATTCCTCTCCCGAGGATATGATCTGAGTGTCTGAACCAATGGAAATCGAAGCGCTGGTCTGACCGATGGAGTTAATCTTTACTGTAACGCCATCGACTTCCTTAGTGTCGCCAACACCCAACACGTCATCTACACCAAATTTGTAGGTGACCTTGTCGGTTGTGCCATTGGTAACTCTGGTAATCTGGAAGTTCCTTCCAAGGAACTTTATGTCCAGCCTCTTTGAGCTGGTGGTGTTAACCAGAGTGTAGTCGAAGTCAGAGTCGCTGATCACGTAGGAATACCTGAAGGACTGATAGTTGCTGCTGCCTGTACCAAGGAAAACGCCGCTTCCCAAATCCTTATCAGAATCTGAGGTCACGATGTCGACTCCAGTAACGAGCAACTGCTCCTCTATGTCAACGTCCTTGCTATTCCACCTGATTTTTGTGTCCTGGAAGCCGGCCAGCTTGTTGTCTTTAAGAGTTCCGAAAGTGCTCATAGCCTCGTTCAAGGCAAGCTCTTTATCATCAGCTCCTGAAATGGTTGTAGTGCCTGTT
This sequence comes from Candidatus Aenigmatarchaeota archaeon, assembly GCA_049975565.1. Classification (GTDB taxonomy): domain Archaea; phylum Aenigmatarchaeota; class Aenigmatarchaeia; order QMZS01; family QMZS01; genus JAFGCN01. Next base: position 11,192 of record JBNGEE010000010.1, on the reverse strand, counting down.
CCGACAGCCACGTCCTCGCCCCGCTCGGCACCAAGCCTCACGGCGACGTTAATCGATCCCACGACATCGGCAGTTGCGGCACTCTGGCCCACGACGATAAGGAAGTTTGTGTTTCCGTCATCGACGAAAGGCGCAGGGTAATCCTGCAAGTTTGCCGCCATTGCGGGGGCAATAAGGGACATGCCTGTAGTTACAGCACCCAATCCGGCTGCTACCCATTTCCTAATTGCTGTTTTCATATTTTATTTTTCTTTCTCAAATTGAATCTCCCCGGAAAGAATCCGGCTCCCTGACTCGGTGCGTCTCTCATTCTATACATTTATATGCCTGAGGAAATATATATAGTTATACAGAAACCGTTATTTAAAAATATAGGGGTATCCTTATGTTGCTTAATTACAAAAATAAACAAATATTTTTCGTTTAAAAGGTTCATAATCCAAAAATGAAACTCCATATTGCCTGAAATGAATAATGAAATGATGAATGAATAATGAAAAGTACGGTGATTGCAGTAAAGCAAAATATATGAAACAAAAAACAAACAGCCAAAACCCCTGCAGTAACCCACCTAATCTTTCATAAGCCCGGCCGCGTCAGCCCTGCCCTTTTTGGAGTTCTGGGCGTATTCCCGGCATTCCTCCTCAAGCGACTTTCCGGTCTTTGCGTCGCATACAACCTTTTCCCGGATTTTGACGAAGAGAGGAAACTGGCTGGCCTCCCCGACGAGGACCGCCTCCCCGACTTCAAGCGAGGTAATGCTGTTCAAAAGCTCGTTTGTAAGGCCCTCGCTGCTCTCCCCGATGTGCTTCTTGTCATAGGGGTTTGTGATTCTCAGGTACATATGGGTATTGCACTGTGAAAGCGAAGTGGTTGAGAGGCGCACGGGCCTCTGGGAAATCAGGCAGATTATGGAGTTGAACTTCCTGCCCTCCCTCGCGATTTTTTCGATTACGGTCTTTGAGAAGTTGTGCTTGCTGCTCTTCTCGGGGGCGAAGTTGTGGGCCTCCTCGACAAAGGCGATGAATGGGGGAACTTTCGCGCCTGACCGCCTCGTGAAAAGCTCGTTTAGGAAGTAGCCGGCAATCATCTGCTTTTTTACGGTGCTCATGATTTCCGAGACGTCGAGTATCGTGAGCTTTCCGGGCTTGACAAGCGTGTTGACTGAAGGGGTGTCGTAATAGCCGAAAATCTGCTTCTGGCCAAGGGCTTCGAGGTTCGAGAGAAGAACGTCTTTTGTCTTCTGGTTTATCGCTTCGTCGGCAAGAACCCCTTCCATGAGCTCCTTTATTCCAAAAACATCCTCGCCTTTTTTGAGCCCCGAAAAAATCCTCAAAAGATCCCTCTTCTGCGCAAAGCTCATGTCGGGGAGAAAAGTCTCGAGGTAGTAGGGCGAAAGTGTGGGAAGCCCAAGCCTTATGTCTTTTCCACGAACCAACTCCACTTTTTGCGAGAATTTGTCGTCGTACGCGAAAGCGGAGTACTCGCCGTGCGGGTCGATTACTAAAAGCCCCGCCTGCCCCTGACCCTCTGACCTGCCCAAAAGCTCCTCTATGAGAACTGCCGTAGCGTAGCTTTTCCCCGCGCCCGAAAGCGCAAGCACCGCGAGGTGCTTCTGGAAAAGCCGGTTTAAGTCGAGCCTAACGGGCATCTCGTGGCCCATAAGCGTTCCCAGATAGAGGCCGTCGTCAGTGAACCTAAAAAGCCGTGTCAGGTTTTCCTCCTCGGCGGACATTACAGGCTCGCCGGGGGACGCGGGGTAGGTCGGGCGGCGGACCCTCTTTTCGAGGATGCCAAGACACTGCACCCGGCAGATGAGATACTCCCACTTGTCTGTTGGGAAGTGGGAATCGAGGGTTATTCCATAATTGGAAACCGTCTCGGGCTGCATGAAATAGCGGTTCGCAATCGTAATCTCCTCGATTCGGCCGATCAAAAGCCCGCCCTTTGTCGAGACCTGAACGAACAGCCCCTTTTTCACCGAGTCCTTGTCCTCGGCAACGAAGCAGAAATTCATGGTACTTGGCGAGTCCATCGTAGAAATGACCGTTCCGAGCTTCATAATGTCTAACTCCCTAAAATAAGATATGGCCCGGCTTTCGGGGGTATATTCTTTGCGGCATACTTAATGTGTGTGCTGGGCGAAAATGGGCACTGAAACGAAGAAGGTAATTATTGTCGGGGCGGGGCCGGCAGGGCTTTTTGCCGCAAACGAGCTTGCCGGGAAATGCGAAGTGGTCCTTATAGACAAGGGAAACCTCGTCTCAAAACGCATCTGCCCCATGAGCACCACCAAAAAATGCCAGAACTGCCCCACATGCAACATGATGTGCGGCGTCGGCGGGTCGGGAACGTTTTCCGATGGAAAGCTCCACTACTCCCCGGTTTTGAGCCATGAAAAGATGCTCGACATTTACGACATGGGAGAATATGAAAAGCGAATGATAGAGGTCGACCGAATCTTCACGGAATCCGGTGTGGACGCCGAGTATTACCCGAAGGATGAAAAGAGAGTCCAAAGCCTTGTCGACAGGTGCCAGAAAAACAGCGTGCATCTTTTCGTAAGGAAAATGCGGCATGTCGGAAGCGACCGGCTGCCGCAGGTTATCGCAAACATCGAAACGCGCATTATCGAAAACGGGGTAAAGATCATCCCAAATCTGCAGGTGGAAGATATCTCTGTCAAAAACGGGCGCGTGCGCGGGGTAGTGTGCAAAGACCAAAAAATTGAGGGGGATTATGTCATACTTGCGCCGGGAAGATACAACGCGCACTGGATGCAGGATATCGCAAAAAGCCACGGCCTGGAATACACCTACGAAAAAGTGGAGGTTGGGGTCAGGGTGGAATTCCCTGAAGGGGTGATGAGAAAATACTCCGAGGAAATGTACGAAGCGGTTTTTTTGATGAGAACGCCTACTTACGACGACGTCGTGCGCACGTTCTGCCCGTGCCCCCGCGGAAAAGTCGCGATAGAAAACTACGAAGGTTTCGTGTGTGTGAACGGGCACAGCAACTCGAACCACGACAGCAACAACAGCAATTTCGCGTTCGTGACCGAAATCAAGCTGACAGAGCCCCTTGAGAACACTATATTGTACGCGAAGTCCATCGCAAAGCTTGCAAACACAATCGGCGGCGGAAAGCCAATCCTACAGCGCCTCGCCGACCTGCGCTGCGGCAGGAGAAGCACGTGGAAAAGGATTGGCCGAAGCTACGTGGCCCCTTCCCTGAAAGATGTGGTACCCGGCGACATCTCGATGGCGTTTCCGCACAGGATTGTGACCAATCTCATAGAAGGGCTTGAGCTGCTCGACAAGGTGATGCCCGGCATAAACTCCGGAAACACACTTCTCTACGCCCCCGAAATAAAGCTGCGCTCATCAAAAATCAAAACCACAAGAGACCTCGAAACGCAGATTCCAAACCTTTATGTTGCGGGGGACGGTGCGGGGGTTTCGGGCAACATTGTCGGTGCGGCGGCAACAGGAATAATCGCGGCGAGAGGAATTCTCTCCAAAGCGAAATAGTACTCCGGACTATCATGAAATATCTCGTCGTAAGCGATTTTCACATCCCGGAAAGGGCAAGGGAAATCCCAAAGGAAATTCTTCAGGCGGCAAAAGAGGCTGACGGCGTAATCTGCGCGGGGGATTTCACAACCAGAGAAGTTTACGAAGTGCTGAAGCGCGCAAATAAAAGCCTCATAGCGGTTCGGGGAAACTGCGACTCGTTCGAACTTCCCGATTACGCCGAGTTCGAAGTTGTGGGGACAAAAATAGGTGTAGCCCACTCGCACCGCTTCGGGCGCGGCAATATTGAGGCGCTTTTCGGATTCGCGAAAACGAAAAAGCTCGACGTTCTTGTTTTCGGCCACACCCACACACCGTTTCTCGAAATGCGAAAAGGAATCCTTTTGTTAAACCCTGGAAGTGTGAGCGGCGTGCCCTCTGGCTGGGGGGAGTCCGCCGAAAGGACCTATGCGCTCCTTGAAGTCTGCGAAAAAATCGAGGCACGGATAATAGGGATAAGTTGAAAAAACGGCTTTAGAATAATCTTTTTGGATAATTATGGCCGCCAAAAAAAAGGGCATCCTCGACTTAAAAGCGCTTTCGGGGAAACTGCCTTGCCACGAAAAGGATCTGTTCGGCAGGTTTTACGAAGTAGAGGCTTCAAATGCGAAGCTGAGCCTTCCAAAGGATATGCTTCCCTGGGTGAAAAAGAATTTCGGCTCGGTCAAAAGGGTGGAACGCCAGAAAGTCGTGCATGTGAGTAACAGGCTCACAGGAGAGGGCGCGCTTTTCAACGGAATTAGGGCATCCCGGCCTTTTGATACAACGAGCAAGACCTTGCCTGACCTCGAGGACAAAAAAAGCTGCCTCTTCTGCCGCCCCGAAAAAAACACACCTAAAGACGTTTTCGGTCGGGTAAATGGAAAACACTGCGTGACCGCAAGCAACGTCGCGAAGTACGATTATTTTCACGCGGTCTTAATCTTTAAGGAGCATAACCCCCTAAAGCTCAAACGCGAGTGGCTCGCCGATTATCTGGAAACCGCAGAGAAATGGTTCAAAAAAGTCGAAAAAACCGACCCGAAGGCCACCCACAGGCTTCTTATGTGGAACTGCCTCTGGAGAAGCGGGGCGTCAATCATCCACGGCCACATGCAGCTGACCGCCTCAAAAACCGAATACGGGCAGATTCGGCACCTGAGGGAGGTCGCCGGAGGCTATCGGGAGATTTTCGGAACGGATTATTTTGAGGGCCTGCTTCAGGTTCATGCGGCTCTCGGCCTTGCCAAAAAATCGGGGAAGTCATACATACTGGCTTATCTGACCCCAAAAAAGGAAAAAGAGATCTGGATAATATCTGAGGCAAAACGCTTCGCCGCGCTTTCTGCGCCGATATTTGGCGCGGTCCAGAAACTAAAGAAGCTCGGCGTGCAGACATATAACCTCGCGCTCTTCGAAATCGACGGGTGGTTGGTTTGCAGGATTGTCGACCGTGGGGAACTGAAAAACAAAAGCTCGGACATCGGCTCGATGGAGCTTTTCGCGGATTCGGTTATCGCAAGCGACCCTTTCAGGGTGATTGAAGAAATCTAATATTTCTGCGAAGCAGGAATCTCCCTTTCTTTGACGTAGAGGACTTCCTTCGTTCCCAAGAACGGGGACACCACCCATTCAGGATGAGGGTTCTTTTGGGAAATAAAGTCTTCTGTGGGGCAAGCCTCCTCGAAAGCACCCGCAGGGAAGGTTTATCTCTTGGCCCTTCTCCGCTTAGTAATCCTGAATGCACAGCCGCCGCTGCTTACCCTTGCTTCCTTCCGAACCTGGGGGATTCACAGATGCGACCATCAGACAGGGCCAAGCATCTCAGTCGGGCCAAAAGGCCCTCCCTGCAAAATGCGCCCTCAGAGGTTTTTTAGCTCCCGCGTAATGGCGATTTCGGGTTACAAGCTACGCCAAGCAGCCCAGCCTAGCCCCACAATTAGATTGGGATATTTAAAAGATATTATGGACAGGCGAGAGGTAGAGACAAAACGAAGGCTTATTGAGATTCTAATTCTGGTCGTGAGCCTAATCTCCGTATTCGAATCTATTTTCTATGGGGTTAAGACCTTTCTTTTTTAAAAGAAAGTGTTTATCCACACACAGAGTAACCACAGCTCTTGCAGTTCATGCAACCCTCCTCCCTCGCCATTCTCGAGCCGCAGCTCGGGCATGCGTCCTCAACCACCTTTTCGTCGGGCTCGTTGAGGTGGTTGTCCTCCGTGGGGTCCTTGCAGTCGTGGGCGGCGTCCGGCGTTTTTTTGCCGCAGTCGTAGAAATTGAGGACCTGCTCGCTTCTGCTGTTGTTTCGGTATACGGTTATCCCCTTACACTTCATCTTCCACGCCTTCACATAAATATCCTCGATGTCCTGAATCGTCGCGGAATTCGGGAGGTTTATGGTTTTGCTCACCGCGCTGTCTATGTGGCGCTGAACCGCCGCCTGGATTCTCAGGTGCCACTCCGGCGTTATGTCGTGCGCCGAAACAAAAACGCGCCTGAGGTCTTTTGGTATCTCTACGATGTCCTGGACCGACTCTCTGCCCGCAACCTTCTTCATTATCTCCTCGCTGTAAATCCCCCTCTCGCGCATGACCTCCTCAAAAACAGGGTTTGTCTCGATCAGGTCCTCGCCGAGGGTCGTGCCCACCTTCCTGAGGTATGAGATTGCGAAAAGCGGCTCGACTCCGGAAGAGGCGTTCGCGATGATGCCTGTGGTTCCAGTAGGGGCGATAGTCGTAAGGGCAGCGTTTCTCATGTGAAGGTATTTCCCCTTCCAGACGGATTTTTCGAAATTCGGGAAGTTTCCCCTCTCTTTTCCAAGCTCGGCGGATTTTTCCCTCGCCGCCTCTTCCATCACCCCCGTAACCTCGTCCGCGAACTCCTCCGCTTTCTCGCTGTCGTAGGGAATGCCCAATAATATCAGGGCGTCCGCAAAGCCCATCAGTCCAAGCCCGATTTTGCGGTTGGCCCTCGAAGCGGCGTCTATCTGCGGAATTGGATAGGAGTTCGCGTCGATAACATTGTCCAGATAATGAACGGCGTCCTGCACGGTCGAGCGGAATTTTTTCCAGTCCATCTCGCAGCCACCCTCGGTTTTTTTGAGCATCTTCGAGAGGTTTATGGCTCCGAGGTTGCACGACTCGAAAGGTAAAAGTGGCTGCTCGCCGCAATTATGCGCCACGATTCCGTTGCATATCATCGAATGGGTAACAGGCTCTGTGAGGTCGTACACCCGCTTTTTGCCGGACGGGACAATCCTTACAACC
>JBNGEE010000010.1:0-4362 GCA_049975565.1 Candidatus Aenigmatarchaeota archaeon | reverse complement strand
GAGTAGTATCTCCTGCCCTTGAGCTCCCGCACTTTTTCCATATGTTTTGCGCAAAGAAAGCCCGCCTGCTCCAAAAACCTCGGTATGTTCTCGCGGCTTATGTTTAATTCAAAGCATAACCCGTCAAGAGCGTATTCTCTCGGCTCCCCTGAAGTTGTTGTGTACCCAAAACCAACCCTTTGCCTTCTGCTGCGGTCGTAGATTTTCGACTTTATGCCAAGATTCAGGAGCAAAAGTTGGACTCCCTTGAGCAGTTTCTCCGACTTAGAAGTGAGCCTGACGTAATAGTTCTGCTTTGATTCCTGTGCTCCTATCGTGCCGTCCGCGGAAAAGAGCCCCTGCAAAAAACCGATAACCGCCTCTTTAGGTGCGCCGAAAATCGCCTCTGGAACCACCTTATCCACTGCCTTCACGCATTTTACCCCAAGCGACCTGAAGAAGCGGACGAAGTATTTCGAGTGGTAGGTAAGATGGCAGACATTGTTTTCCCTCCACACCTCTTTGATTTCTCGCCCGTACCAACGGTCGAGTATCTGCTTTAGGTGCCTGAGTGCTTCAGCATCCTGCCTGGAAAAAGTAAAACCTACCTGGTAGTCTTTGTCCCCGTCCCTGAGCCATCCATCACTCACAAGCCAGCCGAGTGCCTGCCCAAGCTCAATATTCCACCTTTCGGGCAGGTTCAGGCGGTACTCCCTTCTATTTGCCCCCAAAAAGCGGTTCCTTACTTCAAACGGCAGAGCGTAATCTTCGCCAAAACCACCTTCGCCGCCCTGAATGAGCACCCGGCAGCCCAAGGAGTCTTTAAGCTCCACCCAGCCCTCCGTTGTGAGAACCTTGTGGTCGCCCGTGGCCTCAAGCTCATATCCCGATTCCGTCACAAGCCGATAGACCTCCTTCACCCCCGAAAAAACAGATTTCGAGATTTCGTTCAGGACCACCCCCTTTTCGCCTGCCTGCATTAAAAACCCTGCCCCGCACCCGCAGGAAATGTTTATAGTAACACGGGCGTCTGCGGCTATCTTAAGGCCGCCATCGGGATACTCCTTTACGAGCGCATCCATTCTCATCAGGCCCTTTCCTGTCGATATGAATGTGTCTCTTGTGACACATGGGTTAGTCGCCTCGATTTCGCCGACGGCCGGCGTCGGGTTGTGCCGGTTTATCTCATCCAAAAAAACAATCCCGGGGTCGCCGTTCTTCCACGCGAAAGTGGAGAGGAGGGAGAATACCTTTCTTGCGTTTAGGTGGCCGACTGGTTTTTTGGACTTGGGGTCGATAAGGTCATAATTTTCGCCTTTTAGCGCCGCCTCCATGAACGCGTCGGTTATGCCAACGGACAGGTTGAAATTCGTCATCTCCGTGTCCTTCTCCTTGCATGAAATAAAGTCTATAATGTCCGGATGGTCTACCCTCATCACACCCATGTTCGCGCCCCTCCTTTTTCCGCCCTGCTTTATCACATCTGTCGCCACGTTAAATACACGCATGAATGAGAGCGGGCCTGACGCGACGCCGCTCGTCGATTTCACAGGGGAGCCTTTGGGGCGGAGCCGGCTGAACGAAAAGCCCGTGCCCCCTCCGGCTTTTTGAACCATAGCCATATACTTGACCGCGTCGAATATGTCCTCTATCGAGTCGCCCACGGGAATCACGAAACACGCCGAAAGCGCAAGTGACTTGCCCGTCCCTGCGTTAAAAAGTGTCGGGCTGTTAGGCATGAACTCGAGGTTTGTCATCATCTTAAAAAACCTCCTCGCCGTCGCCTTCACATCCTCGTCCGACGCCCCGTAATTCCTGTCCGGCTCTGCAATCGCCTTTGCGACCCTCGTGAAAAGCTGGCGCGGGGTCTCAATGACTTTTCCCTCAGCATCCTTCTGGAGATAGCGGGCCTTTAAGACCTTGTAAGAGTTTACCGGGAGTTTGAGGTCGTCTGTGGTCTCCCCCATCAGCGACTTCATCTCGCGAAGCTCCTTGTGCTTCTGGCGGTAGAGGATATATGACTTCGCAACGTCCGCGAAATTGTGCTTGATTAGCGACTGCTCGACGACGTCCTGCACGTCCTCGACGCCCATCACGTTTCCGTTGTACCTCTTCTTAAGCTCCGCCAATACATCTTCCGCGACCGCCTGTATGTTTTGCGGCTCGTCGCGCCCGACAGACATAAAAGCCTTTGAAATCGCGGTCAGGAGCTTGTTCTTGTTGAACGGGACAATCCGGCCGTTTCGCTTCCTGATTCTGGCGAGGTCCATGCATAATTTAGCCCCAAGATTATTAAGAAGGCAACCGGAATTTGGAAATATATTTCGGGAAAAATAAGGCGGGTGATAGAAGAGTATGTGCTTTAAATATTGACTATAAATAGATTATCATAATGGACTCTGATGTTTTGGGGCGGGCTTATGGCACGGCCAAGATGTGTGTTCGGTACCTTATGTTGGCGCCAACTGTGGGCGCAGGATACCTTGCAAATAAGAGTGTAGACTCTGCAAACCTCGATGTCGGCACCAATATACTTTACCCTGAAAAAAGCCCTTTTGGTGTAACCGGAAGCTGTACCCGGGAATTCTATGAACTCGGCGGCAAAGTTGCAGATGTGGTCGTGAACAACTGCACGGCCATTAACGATACTCTCAGCCAGAACGCCGCCCAGTCGCAAGGATTTCCCGGCTTCGAGGCGTTTTTTGCAGTGACCGGCCTTCTTGCAGTCAGCTACCTTGTCCTGCGCAGAAGAGATTAGATTTAGCAAAACCAGAATAAAACAAAAGGATATTATTATGCTCTCGGCCAAAAAGAAAATGTTCGAAAAATTCTTCGACTTGTTCACAATCCCCCTTGAAAAAGCAGGTATTACCCCAAACCAGATTACCCTCCTCACACCGATTTTTGCAGTCCTCTTCATGGCGCTCATGGCAGGGGGATATTATCTTCCTGCCGTCCTTACCCTCGTCTTTTCGGTTTTTTTCGACGCGCTTGACGGGCACCTCGCAAGAAGGACAAAAAAGGCCTCGAAATACGGGGCGTACCTCGACACTATCCTCGACCGGTACGTCGAGTTCATAATCTACCTGACATTCCTCTTCCTGGCGCTCCCAAAAATCATATTTGCGCCGGAAGTCTGGGTTTCCCTCTGCATATTCGGCTCGCTCATGACCACCTACTCGAAAGCGGCATTCACGGAAAAGACGGGCCGGCAGTTTTCGGGTGGATTTCTTGAGAGGGCCGAGCGGATGCTCCTGATAATCCTCGGAGTAATTCTCCTGCCAGTAAGCCCTGCGTATCTCGCTTATATCCTCATCATCCTTGCTATACTGACAAACATCTCCGCTCTGCATAGGATTATCCTTGCCTTAAGACTATGTACTCTCAACTGATTCAGTTCTTCGGAAAAGTCGGGACAAAATACTTCGGAAAGTATTTCCAGACCCTCAGGGACATGACGGAAATGTCGAACCTGCCTATAGTATACGAGACCTACATCGGCCAGCTTTTTTTCTGCTGCTTCATTTCCCTGAATGCGTTCTTCGTCTACTTCCTGTATCTTTTTCTGTTTTTCTGGGGCCTGAACTTCGGCCTCGCGCTCGCCGCGTCGGCCATCCTCACCCTGACCGTAACCTCCATCATCGCGACGGTTTTTTACCTTTACCCCTTCTTCAAATACCAGCGCCAGAAAGAGGACATCGAGCGTGTGCTGCCCTTTGGGGTGTCGTATATGGGCATAATCTCAAAAAGCGGCGTTCCCCTTCAAAAGACGATCAGTTACATCTCCCGAGAAAAGGAATTCGGCGAGTTCTCGAAGGAGTTCGAAAGGGTCCACAATTACACCACATTCATGGGAAAGGATATAGTATCCTCGCTAAAGGAAACCGCCAAAAGGACCCCCTCGGACAAATTCAGGGTGTTTCTTGAGGGGCTCACGGCGACGATGATGTCTGGGAGCGATATAAACAAGTACCTCGCCGAAGAGTCAAAAGCACATGTCGAAGGTTACCGCGAGCGCGCGAAAAAATACACCTCCGCCATGTCCATATTCGCGGACGTCTACATAATCATGCTGCTTCTGGCGCCGCTCTGCCTTATGATAATACTTTCAGTTCTTTCACTCATAGATGCGACGTTTCTTGGAGTCGAAATCTTCTCCATAGCGAAGTTAATTGTTTATCTTTTCGTGCCTGTCCTCGGGCTCATGTATCTCGCGGTCCTCGGCACGGTCAGACCATGAGCGAAATAGTTTTTATTTTGGTGGCCGGCGTTGCTTTCTTATCTCTTTCGTTTGTCTATTACCTGTACCGCGCCCAAAAAGACATCGTCGAGAACTTCCCGCGTTTCTTCCAGGAGCTCTACAACAACTGCGCGTCAGGGATG
>JBNGEE010000009.1:0-14532 GCA_049975565.1 Candidatus Aenigmatarchaeota archaeon | reverse complement strand
ACATTGATTCTCGTCTCAAGGGTCGTTATTATGTCGTCAAGGGTCGTATTTGTGAGGTTTTCCGGGCGCAAAAGCGCCCTCGTCCCGCCCTGGATGTCAAGCCCGAACTTCAGGTTGGAATTGGGGATTCTCTCGACGGTCAGGTTGAAGGTCTCGCTCCCGTCAAGGATAATCGTCTTTGTCCCGGCATTGGTTCCGAGGTTTAAGTAGCCCTTTTTGCCCTGGAAGGAAAGAATGTCCGAGAGGGCGCGTATCTCTGTTGTGTCTTCTAGGCCCTGCATCCACCCGGAATAGACCACTGTACCCGCCTCGAGGTTGCCGTAGAAAGGGCCCTCGCCGACTGACGAGACCAAGACCCCCTTGTCGCCCGCCCTTGGGTTTATTGCGAACAATGAAAGCACAATAAGAATAAGAAGCAGAATTATCTGCCAGTTAAACAACAGCTTTTTCATGCTCATAAAGTAACTGCGAAATTAATTATTTGGCGTCTTTTTCTGTGGCATGGCACGGCGGAAATCCCCCCTGTTGCCCTTATTTATACTCCTTTGCTCTATTATTATTGTGGGCGCATAAAACCCGCTCGAAGGCGGCTCAGGCAAATATATACCCCTCGAAAGTAAAGTATTTATATATTAAATTATAAGTTATAATATGGTCATAACACAGATAGTACCAAGGAGAGTCTTGGAGGGATTGCGAGGCATAGGCTTGAACCTATATGAGAGAAACATCTTCGCGGCGCTTCTCATCAAGAAGGTCGCAACAGCGAGCGAGCTATCCGACCTTTCGGGAGTCCCGAGGGCGCGTGCATACGACGTTCTGGAGTCCCTTGAGGAAAAGGGGCTTGTGGTGATTCAGAGCGGCAGCCCGTTCAAGTACATCGCCGTGGAGCCAAAGGAAGCGATAGACAGGATGAGGATGAGCATGCTCAAGCACGCCGAGGCCTCGAGCAAAAGGCTAAAGGAAGTGAAGGACAGCGAGATAATGAGAGACCTGACAATGCTCTACGAAAAGGACCTGAAAGTCATAAACCCTTCAGACTTCAGCGGAGTGATAAAGTCAGAGGACAAGGTCAATTTCCACATGAAGACAATGCTCGGAAAGACGACAAAATACGCGAAAATCCTGACCTCGGAAAAGGGTCTTGAAAACCTCACCTACCACATAAAGACCTTAAGCAAGCTCAGGGGAGCCAAAGTGCCTGTATTCGTGATGGCGCCTATAACTGACAAGAACAGGGCAATCGTCGCGGAGCTTCTGCCTTTTGCAGAGATTCGGGACCTGTCACCTCTGAAAAAGAGCTACTCAAGGATGCAGATCTACGATGGAAGGCATGTGATTCTGGGCCTAACAAGCGAAAGGGAGGTCGAGCCCACTCAGGACACGGTGTTCTGGACAAAGAGCGAGCACATGGCAAAGGAACTGATGGAGCCTGTTTTCGACCACATCTGGAAGAAAGCAACCCCTCAGAAATAGCCTTGTTGTTTTATTTTTGTTGTATCTATTCGAAGACAAGGCCGCCATAACCCACTATGGCAGATGTGTCGTGGGATATTGAAAAAGAAGTGTCGTGGTCAATTATTTCTGCTTTTTTTGCGCCGAGCAGTTTCATTATCTCCAAGAAAAGTGTGATTGTCATAAGCCCGCATACCGTAAGGTCGTTGTCCTCGATGTACTCCATGAACCTTTTTGGGTCCATTTCGAGAATCTTTGACATAATCTTTTCGTCCAAATCCTTTACGAAGTCCTCGGGGCCGTATATGCACTCTTTGGGAACGAAACCATAGTCCGAGCCGAAGTGGATTAAGTCTGACGATGCGATGAAGAGCGTGTCCATGTCCGCAATTATTCTTGCGAGGTCCTGAATTTCGGGGTAGCTGAGCCTAGGAATCTGGAGGGGCACGAAAACGAAGCCGCCGAACATGTACTGGAGAAAGGGGAGCTGGACCTCTATCGAGTGCTCGTGGCGCACAGCCTCCGCGTCCTCGACTATCGCCTGCCCCTTCATTATTTTTTCCAGCATCGGGAGGTTCACCTTCACCGCGCCAAAAGGGGTCATCCAGTCCTGCTTCAGTGTCGCGATTACACCCTTATTGTGATGGTCCACGCCGAGAATCTCGATGTTTCTCTTGTCCGTGCCCGAAACCGCGTTGTATGTCTTTGCCGCAACCGCACCAGAGAACATGTAACCCGCGTGCGGCACGATTATGCCCTTAGCGTTTGGGAAGTACTTATCCGGCTTTTGGCTTTGGAAGAAAAGCTCAAGTTCGCTTGCCAGCTCCTGCGGGTCTTTGGGGTAGAATTTTCCCGCGGCTGAGGGTGGTCGCATAATCTAACGCATCTGCGGGATATATTAAGCGCCTTCCAATTGCCCGAACTACAATTGTATGCCTAATGTATTACATTCCGGCCGTTTTCCCAAAACATATTTAGGTCGCCGAGTTATCCTAATTATGTCTGGTTGCGGCAATGCCCCTGACGGTAAATTATAATGGGGAAGAAAAAGAACAAAAGGAAATTGGATATCCCCTGCTCCAGGCAATCCAAAATTAAACCCCCTCCAAATGAAAGAACACTGCTCAGGATTATCGGACAAAACCCAAATAGGGTGTTCTATCTCCGGGATTTCTATCCGAATTCGTGCAATCCGTCCAAGAAGGCATATTTCCATTCAATTTGCAATATCCAGAGCTACGGCGCCCCCATTTTATACGTCGAGCCGTATGAAGGCGAAAATTGCCGGTATCGGGGATACTCATGGTCCGAAAAACGCTCCCATTGCGCAACCGAATGCCACGGCCTTTATTCGGATAGGGTTATTGTAACATCTGACCTGCACTTCGGGGACTCGCAGTGCGACATGGAAGCGTTCAAGAGGCTCGTAAGAAAGGGTATTTTGGAAGGTTACGGAGAAATACTTTTTTGCGGGGACTTTCTTTGCGGGCGCAAAGAGGAAAACCCGGGGAAGACCGTACGATTCATTGACAAGACTTACAATACTCCGGATCTTCAGATTGAAAAATTCAATGGTTTTTTCCCGGAACAGGATGAAGTCCGTTTTTATCTTATAGGCGGCAACCATGATGTTTTTTGTGACGGAAAGAGCGGGGACATTACTGATTATGCCCAAATGCTTTGCAAAGGGCGCTCGGACTTCACTTATCTCGGTCCTTTTTACGGAGAGGTAAAGCTGGAATCTGAACAGGTTCTCTGCCTTGCGCACCCTCCATCAAATAACGTGACTTCGGAAAGGCTTCCCGCGGTTTATGCCGAGTCAAACCGTTTCGTATCGGGCCAGTTATCGGGAGGCCGCAATAACACCAACCCAAAAGACATAATTTTTCTGGGCGGCAACGGCCATAAGCTGTCATACAGCCAGATTGACAATAGGGACATCTACGGTACGGGTTCGTTTCTGAGAGACTCCATTTCAACCAGGCACCTCGGGGCATGGCTGATTGATTTCGGCGGCGATGGTGAATACCCTAACAATACGCAGTTTAGGATGTGGCGGGGATGAGTTTGAGGCTTTTTGATAACCTTTGTTAGATATTATGATATACCTCGGCCCGGGAGGGATTCCGACGATTACCGAGGGAGACACATTTCAGGCCCTGCATGACCTCAGGCGAATCGGCCTCAATTTCATGGAGCTCGAGTTCGTGCGCGGCGTCTACCTCAAAGAGGAAAAGGCCAGAGAAATCGGGAAACTCGCAAAGGAGCTTGGACTTGGGCTTTCGATTCACGCGCCCTACTATGTCAACTTAGGAAACCCCGAAAAGTTTTCCGCCAGCAAAAAGAGGATTCTCGACTCGTGCAGGATAGGTCACTTCCTCGGCGCGGAATACGTCGTGTTTCATCCCGGCTTTTACGGAAAGCTCGCCAAGGCGGCCGTTTTCAAAATGGTTCTCAAAAACTGCCTTGAGATGCAGGAGGCGATTCAAAAAAACAAGTGGGGCGTCTTTCTGGGCCTCGAGACCACAGGCAAAAATTCGCAGTTCGGCACTCTCGACGAAATTCTGGAAATCTGCAAAGAAGCAAAGCTCTGCCGCCCCGTAATTGACTTTGCCCACATCTACGCGAGGAACGGCGGCCGGATAAATTACTCCGAAGTCCTCGACAGGGTCAAATACCTGAAGCATTTGCACTGCCACTTCTCGGGAATCGAGTTCACGGGCGCGGGTGAGAGAAAACACCTGCCGATTTCAAGCAAATCCCCTGATTTTGCCGGGCTGGCAGAAGAAATCGTCAAAAGGGGCCTGGACATAACAATCATCTCCGAGAGCCCGCTCCTTGAGCAGGACAGTTTGAGGATGAAGGAGATACTGGCAGGCATCCGCAATTAGGTATCGGGCATTGCCCGTTTTCAACACGTATTCTACCGTCTCGAGATTATTTCCACAGATATCGATAATTTCCGCAGTTCGCCCGTCAAGAGTACGGTTTAGATCTAAAGAGACTTTGGTGTCATCAGAAGCCGTGCCTTTAATAATATCTCCTACCCAGTCGTAAGTTGGTCTTCCGTATAGCATCTTTGTTTCAGGGCTTTCAAAGACGCGGATTTTCATAACCCTATTTAGCAGCCGGTATTTATTCTCCAGTCGCTTTGTTGGATAAATTATAAGAAAAAGTCAATTATGCGCAAAACAATCCTCGTCGTTATGGACGGCTGGGGTGTCGCGCCGCCCAGCCCCGGAAATTATATCTCGCAGGCAAAGACCCCGAACTACGACCAGCTTTTGAATGCTTTCCCGCACACGAAAAACAGGGCGTCGGGCCTCGCGGTCGGCCTCCCCAAAGGCGCGCAGGGAAACTCCGAAGTCGGCCACCTTCACATGGGCGCGGGGCGAATCGTGCTCCAGCCCCTCGAAATGATAAGCCGCTCGATAAAGGATAAGTCATTTTTCTCCAACCCAGCGCTATTGCGGGCGATAAACAACGCCTCCAAAAAAGGCACAAACCTGCACCTGATTGGCCTGTGCTCAGATGAGGGTGTGCACGCCCACACAAACCACCTTTTTGCGCTCCTGAAAATGGCGAAGAAGCGAAAGGTTAAGAAAATATTTATCCACTTCATTGCCGACGGGCGGGACGTTCCCGAAAAATCCGCTGAAAAATATGTGGCAATGGTTGAGACGGAAGCAAAGCGCGCAGGGGCGAAAATCGCAACAGTCTGCGGGCGGTACTATGCGATGGACAGGGACAACAACTGGGGCCGGACAAAGGCGGCGTATGACCTGCTCGTCCACGGAAAGGGCTTTTTGGCAAAAAGCGCCAAGGATGCGGTAAAACAGGCATATAAGAGGGGGGACAAGACCGACTATTATATCCGGCCAACCGTGATTGCCGACAAAAAAAAGCAGCCGCTCGCCCTGATAGGCAACAAGGACTCCGTGATTTTTTTCAACTTTAGGACCGACCGCCCAAGGCAGCTTACGGCGGCATTTACCAAGAAAACGTTTACCCGCTTCAAGAGGGGCAGGCTCCCGAAAGTCCTTTTTACGACCATGACGCAGTACGACAAGACCTTCAAATGCCCCTTCGCCTTTTCGGAGGAAGCGGTCAAAAACAGCCTCGGCGAAATCCTCTCAAAGTCGAACCTAAAGCAGTTGCGAATCGCCGAGACCGAAAAGTACGCGCACGTGACCTACTTTTTCAACGCCCAGAACGAAAAGCCGAACAAGGGCGAAAAAAGGATTATGGTGCCCTCCCCGAAAGTGCCGTCCTACGACTTAAAACCCGAAATGTCCGCCCCAAAAATCGCGAAGGAGTTGGTTCGGCAAATCGAGGGCGGGAAGTTTGATTTTATCCTCGCGAATTTTGCCAACTGCGATCTTGTGGGCCACTCGGCGGTCAAAAAGGCGATAATCAAGGCGGTTGAGGTAGTGGATGAGTGTGTTGGTGAGGTAACAAAGGCGGGGCTTGATAATGGGTATACTGTTGTTTTGACGGCCGACCACGGGAGCGCCGAGGACAAGCTTTACCCTGACGGAAAGCCAAAGCCCGCCCACTCGACAAATCCGGTGCCTTTTATTGTTGTTTCAAATGATGAAAGATTGCGAAAGGCAAAGCTTAGGCGGGGCGGGCAAAAGGATGTCGCCCCGACAATCCTTAAACTGATGGGGCTCAAGAAGCCTAAGGGGATGACGGGGGAGAGTTTGATTGTTCGGTAGCGAGGGGCTATATGTTTTTGGTATCCTCAAGAGTATTGTTCTTAACTAATCTTTGTACTTTTTAGCGTATTTTGAAAAAACTTTCTGGAACTGTTCTGCCGTAATTATTAGCCATTCAAAATATTCTTCCCAATTGTCATTTTGGAATATATCCCCTTCCATTGAAACGGCTATCCTGCTCGCTTTTTTCCGGGCAGTTCCATCCACTCAAGGGAATAACCTAATTCTGCTTCTATTTTATCCTTATGTTTTAGAAATTCATTGAAGAGTTCCTTAGAATCTGGAATGTATATGCCACAACCAAGCAGATTCTTTTGAGTGTTTATTGTGAGTGATATGTGTGATTTTGAGTTTCCATAATTAATATCGTACCAATGCTGAGGATAAGTCTTTCTAAGTTTTAAGGTAGTGCCTTTAGAAGCGGAATACTCTTTAAACTTGTTCCAAACATCAAGCTGGGTTATCTTTGTATCCGTTAGATTGGATTGGAGGGCTGATTTTCGTAATGCCTTTGTCCATTCGTTTGGTTTGGAAATGATATGAAATTTAGGTGCAAATGGTTAATCCCCAATCTGCCAGAGTTCCATCTTTATTGCAAAGAAAGTTAATTGTTCGTCTGTGTGCTCGTTTAACCAGTCTACAGCCTGCTTATGTTCTTCTCTGACATCTTTTACAATCCAAATTATGATTTCAGCATCATATCCCGAAGCATAGGTGATTATCTTACCCAAATGGTCGTGGTTGGTGGTTTCGAGTTGGTTTTCAATTATAATTTTCCTCCCATTATTCTCCTCTTATGCCAACAAATCTACTGAAAAATTACCTACTTTTGCTTCGGTTTGTAGAGGTTTGATATCTATTCCTATTTCTTCGCTAAGTAATGCGAGATCTTCCTCTTCTGCCAACCAGTTCGTGAAATCTTTTGCTTCATGACTCCAAGCCTTCCGTAAATCCACTTTTTTGAGTTTTCCCAACATAAGTGTCTATTGGTAGTATAAATAGGACCTAAACCTTCAAGAATTGCCTCAGATAAGGGAGCTCCTCCCACACGATATTTTTCGAGCAGTGCATCTTCCCGCCGATTTGGGCGATTTTTTCCTCCTCCTCGGCGTTTGCCTTCTTTTTGCCCATTTTCTGCACGTAGGCCGGAAATCCGTAAGGCACATATTTTCGGTATATCTCCTTTTTCGAGAGGGCGATGCCAAGTGTCATGAAGTCGATGAAGTAGCGCAGAAGTATCCAGTCCTGGCGCCTTGAAATTCTCCGCCGGTAAATGTCGGCAAGGCTTAGCCAGTCGATTGCCCTTGCCAAATCCGCCCCGGAATATTCCCTGCAAACGTTTTCCTCGACCCACCAGAAGAGGTCAAATGGCTGGCGGTCCAGCCCCCTCATTACATCTTTGACGGCCTCAATTTTCTTGGTCTTTAATATGACCTTTATGATGTTGAAGATGTTGTCCTCGATGTCGCGCTCGGAGAGGTATTTCGCCTCGAGGAGCCTGCCCTCGACTATCAGGCTTTCAAGGTCAAGGATTGCCGATCGCACCGACCCGTTTGCCCTCTGCGCGATTGCCTTAAGCGTCGCGTCGTCGCACTCGAGTCCCTCCTTCGAGCAGATTTCCCTCATCCTCTTGGCGATTGAGAGGTAGTTGACTTTCGTGAATGGCACAATGAGGGTGTAGGTTCGGATTGTCTGGAGCTTATTGTCGTACGCGTTGTTCGCGGTGAGGATTATCGGGCATGGGTTGTCCTTGAGGATTTTCAAGAGTTCCGACGAGCCGCCGGCGTCGGCCCGAGAAAGCCCGTCGACCTCGTCAATTAAAAGAAGCCGCTTTTTGCCGAAAACCGACTGCTGCTTTGCTATCTGGGCGAGGCTTTCCATGCTTTCCTTGTTCCTGTGGTCGGAGGCGTTCACCTCGAAAATCTCGTAATCGAGCTTTTTTGCGGTCAGGTGCGAAAGAAGGGTCTTTCCGACCCCCGGCCCGCCGTGGAGCAGAATCGGCTTTTTGCCGAGGTTCGCCATCACGTCCTGGATTGCCTTCGAGTTTCCCAGAGACCCGCTCAAATCCTGAGGGGTGTATTTTTCAAGTAAGGTGGGCATAATTAGTTCCCTTTTCTTTTGAAAAGAAACTCCTCTATCTGCGACGCTTGCTAATTTGCCTTTCCGTATCCTTGCCGAAATTTAGGCAGCAGTTGCTGTCTGAATAGTTCATCTATAGAATAGGCTTTTATATCTTTTTTGCCGGCCAAAATTTCTTCAGTTTCCTTGAGTGCATTGCCCATTACAAACTCAATTAGTTCCGCAATTCTTTCCTCTCTTGTTTCCCCTATAAGCTCCCCGGTCCTTGTTTTTGGGCAGGTTTCCGGAGGA
This sequence comes from Candidatus Aenigmatarchaeota archaeon, assembly GCA_049975565.1. Classification (GTDB taxonomy): domain Archaea; phylum Aenigmatarchaeota; class Aenigmatarchaeia; order QMZS01; family QMZS01; genus JAFGCN01. Next base: position 5,989 of record JBNGEE010000009.1, on the reverse strand, counting down.
TCATAACCTCCACAAATACCCAATATATAATAATCATTACGAAAACCCCCTATAGTAAGAAGATACCTTATAGTTACCGCTTTGGAGTCATCTACTGGCTGAATGCCTTCTCCCCACAGCCCGTCGCTGGTTTCCAGAAGCCTAAGATACACATCTCTGTTTAGGTGACTAACCCTATCCCGAATTTCACCGATATGAATATCCTTTCCAAACTCCGGCTCGCCCAGGAGTTATATTGTAGCGGGCGTTTAAATAACCCCTCAAACGCCTTTTTCGGGCTCTTTATTATTTCCCTTTAAGATTATGGGACTTTTAGGCGAGGAATTGATAGTTCCTGATACTTCAATTCTGATTTCCAGGAAGCTTACGAAGATGCTTGACAAAGGCGAGCTTAATAGAGTCAAGATTCTAATCCCCGAGTTCGTGGTCGACGAGCTTCAGGCGCAGGCCGGGCGCGGCAAGGAAATCGGGTTTCTGGGGCTTGAGGAGATAAAGGAGCTTAAAAAAAGGAAGGTCAAGGTCGAGTTCGGCGGCAGAAAGCCGACCCTCGAGGAAATCCGCCTCGCAAAGCAGGGGCGAATCGACGCGCTAATACGTGAGGTGGCGCAGGAGAGAAAGGCGACGCTCTACACAAAAGACCTCGTGCAGGCGGTGGTCGGGGAGGTTTACGGGGTCAAAGTCCGATATATCAAGGACGACAAGACTCCTGACGAGCTCGACTTCATACCCCACCTCACAAAGACCACGATGTCGCTTCACTTCAAGGTCGACTGCATTCCTTACGCGAAGAGGGGCAGCCCCAAGAAATGGAAGATGGAGAAAATCGGCAAAAAGCCGCTTACAAAAAAGGAATTCGACCGGCTGTCAAACGCCATCCTTCGCTCGATTCGCGGGCAGAGGCACTCATTTGTGGAGCTCGACGAATACGGGGCGATGGTGCTCCAGATTAAGGACATGCGGGTGGCGATAACCCGCCCGCCTTTCTCCGACGGCGAGGAGATAACAATCGTTCGGCCAATCGTAAAACTGAAGCTTGAGGACTACAAATTGTCGGATAAGCTCAAAGGCAGGATTTCCGAGAGGGCAGAGGGGATACTTATCGCAGGGCCTCCGGGAAGCGGAAAGTCCACCCTTGCCGCAAGTTTGGCAGAGTTCTACCTCTCGCAGGGAAAGGTCGTAAAGACAATGGAGCAGCCGCGCGACCTTCAGGTAAGCGAGGAAATTACCCAGTACGGGGCGCTCGCAAAGGACTTCGGGAAGACCGCCGAAATCCTACTTCTCGTGCGCCCTGACTACACGATTTACGACGAGCTTAGAAGCGTCCGGGACATCCACATTTTCGGCGACCTACGACTCGCGGGGGTCGGGATGGTGGGTGTAATCCACGCCGCAAGGGCGGTCGAGGCAATCGAGCGCTTCATCGGAAAGGTGGATTTGGGGATTCTTCCAAACATCATAGACACGGTCATTTTTGTCGACAAGGGCGAGATTCAGGACGGCTACGACCTCGGCTACGTCGTGAAGGTCCCCTCAGGAATGCTTGAGGCAGACCTTGCGCGGCCGGTCATCGAGGTCAGGTCATTCGAGACAAACGAGCTGAAGTTCGAGATTTACACCTACGGCGACCAGACCGTTGTTATGCCCGTCCGCCCGGGTTCGGCCGGTAAGGGCGCCTCCCAGAAAGCGGGAGCGGGCTTTCGCGGAATAGAGGCGCTCGCAGTCCGACATATCGAGAAGGCGCTCCAGAAGTACGTCACAAACCCGCGCGTGGAGGTCGTCTCAAACGACCAGATTCAGGTGATTGTCGGGAAGCGCTCGGCGGCAAAAGTCATCGGGAAGGGCGGCAGAAACATTGGCAGGCTCGAGGAGAAGTTCGGGGTCAAAATCGAGGTCGTCGAGGAATGAAGGATAATTCGAGAAGTCTTTTGGAACTCAATCTGTTTTTCCGACCCAACTGCCCAGCTGGAAGATTTTTCCCTCATGCAGATGGTCGCCGATTATCTGCAGACCAACAGGCAGCCCCTCACTTTTGCCGCAGGGAACCGACAGGTGGGGCACTCCGCAGAGGTTTGACCCGGCATTCAGAATGTCCATGGCATAATTCTGGGCTGGGGTTAGGTCCGCGATTTCAGTGAACTTCGGGGCGACAATCGGCATGGATGGAGCAACTATGCAGTCATATTTCTGGAACGCCGCCTTGAACTCGTTAATGAGGCGGCGCCGGACCCTGAGAGCTTTCAGGTAGTACTTATCCCTATGTCCCGCCTTACGGTAAAAAGTGCCCATAATGCACCTCCGCTTCGCCTCCGTACCAAAATATTTGCCGCGAACCTCGGAGAAAAACTCGTTGTAGCCGCCCTTGAGCTCAACTGTTGAGCCGTACCTTATACCGCAGAACTTGGCAAGGTTTGTTGATGCCTCGCTCATGGCGATAATGTAATAGGCGGGAAGCGCGTATTTCGTCGAAGGCAGGGAGAACTCCTCGCAATTTGCGCCCAAAGACTCAAGCCTCTTTATTTCCCTCCAGACGGTTTTTTCCACACCCTCGTCTATGCCTTTAAAGTATTCTTTCGGCACACCTATTCTCATCGTGGAAAGTCCTTTTTTGAGGTACTTCGTGTAGTCCTCGGCGGGCTTTTTGATGGAGGTCGAGTCGCGCTCGTCGAACCCGGCGATGAGGTTCAACCCATACGCCGCCTCGAAGCAGGTCTTTCCGATAACGCCGATTTTGTCGAGCGAGGAGGCATAGTCTATCATCCCGTACCTCGAAACGAGGCCGTATGTTGGGGTAACGCCGACGACCCCGCAAAACGACGCCGGGCAGGCAATCGAGCCGCCCGTGGACTCGGCAATCGCTATGTGGGGCACTTTGTCGCTAAGGGCCGCAGTAATGCAGGCGGCGCCTCCTGACGAGCCCCCGCAGCTTCGCCTCGGGTCAAGCGGGTTTTTCGGGATGCCAAAGGCGCAGTTCATCGAAAAAGTGCCGAATCCGAACTCGTCCATCATGGTCTTTCCGATGACGTAGCCCGCTTCTTTGGCCTTTCTGACGGGCGTGGCGTCGAAGGGCGGGACGTAGTTTTCGAGAATCCTGCTTCCGGCGGTCGTCCTAATGCCCTTTGTGCAAATGCAGTCCTTGACCGAAATCGGTATCCCCAAAAATTTTTCGTCAGCGGCCATCTTCCCGCAGTGCTTCTCGGCAAGTTCTTTTGAAACCGTGACAAACGGACCGAATTTCTTTTGTGCGGCCTCAACTTCCGTCCACACCCTCTCAAAAACCCCCGCCTTGTCCGGATTTTCGAGATAACTCTCCAGCCCCATAAAAATACCCTGATTTTAAGTTATCGTTTAAAGATTCCGCCCAAGTTTCTCTATGGGACAGGCTGTTTTGTGCTACGAGGTAATGCCCGAAAGCATCGAATTGATGGATGCGCTCGAGGCGAGGCTAAAGGAGTTGAAACCCGAGAGCCTTTCAAAAAGGCCGGTGGCCTTCGGGCTTTGCGCCTTTGATGTGAGCTTTGTTTTCGACGACAAGGTCGGCGGCGACACCGACGTGGTCGAAAAGAAGCTTGAGGCTCTTGAGGGTGTGGGCTCGGTCAAGAACACAGGCATCACGCTGATATAACTCCCGGATTCTTAAGTGGTGCTGTTTTTGGATTTTCTGGATTTAAGAAATTGCGGGGGCTTAAAGGCAGAACGTGCCCGGCAGTATGGAAGGATTATTGCGCCGGGCATATGAGTAATATTCCATGGACCACCTCATATATTTCGCCGCAAGCGCGGCTTCTTCTTCGCGGCCGTTTTGGTGCATGTCCGCAAGCCCCTCATACGCCGCCGCAAGCCCCTCATAGACTTGCCTGTAAAAATTTTCGCCCATTTCCCCGTAAACTTCTTCCGACGCCCGCAGCGCCCGAAGATAGGTATTTTTCGCCGCCTGGAGCCTGAGTAGTTTATCTTCTTCCCTCAAATTTCTGGCTTCCTTAATCAACAGATACCCTCTCACCAAAAGGTCCGCAATGTTTGTATCCTCAACCCAGGTCTCTTTTCCGTACATAATATATTACTAAAAAGTAAATACCTAATGCTGGATTTTGACATTCTGGCGATTTGCGGGATATATTTTATATCCCACCAAGTTAATTCAGATGAAGACAACTTTTTTATGAGCCTGCGGGCGATGACTGGTGATGGGCGAACTGATATCTAAATAACACCCCGGGACTTCCCGATAAAACTCTGCGTTTGCGGCTCATTTCAGAAGAATCGTTTCCCCGCAAATCTCGGACAACATCCTCTCAAGCCGAGAGACCTCGGCGCCGTAGCTTTTTGAGATTGTTTCATTGCAGGCGGCCTTTTCCTCTTCGAGAATCTTCTGGCGCGCCTCGATTTCCTTCAGGCGCGTGTCAAGCCCGTTGAGTTCGAGAAAGAACGTAAAGCCGGAAATCTCCTCCCCGATTTTTCGCTCTTCGGCCTCCAACCCTCCGTATTCGAACACAAGCGACCTCAATTTCGAGACCGACTGTGCATAGTTCTCCTTAAACTTCTCCTGCTTCTTTTTGTCCGACTCTATTTTTGAGACATTCTTTTTGGTTTTCTCGAGGACCTTCTCGAAGAGGGCGAGGTTTTTGACAAGGGCCTTAGGATATTTGAGGATTTCCTTTACTGTCTCCACCTCTTCCTTTCCGAGTCCGGAGCCGACGTGGAGGTATTTCTTTATGTAGCGGCTCAGGCCCGAGATTTCGTTTGCAATCTCGCCCAAAATCCGCTTTTTTTTCGGGACGAGCTCCTCCTTGTCCTCCTTTAGCCGCTCGTAGTGCATATACTCCTTAGACTTGATAATCGCATCCCTCTGCCCCATTATTTTGTCGATTTCCTCGGCAAGGGCTGAGTATTCGCTCTCGGCGGCTTTGAGCAATTCTGCCGCCTCCTTCTGGGCGGCGAGGATTTTTAAGAGCTCATCCGCGAGCGCCCTCGCCTCGCCGACCTTTTTGACCTCCCCGTATTCCCGCTCCACGAACCCGCCGAAGTCGGAGAGCTCACCCGAAAATTCCTTTAGCGCGGAGGCAATCTGGCGCATCTCGTCCCTGAAAGTCGAGATAAGGATCTGGGCCTGGCGCGAGATGTTATTCAGCTTCTCGAAGGCGGCGGCCATTCTTTCAAGTACCTTCCTTGGGTCCTCCTCAATCTTAAGGAGCGCTATGAGGTCGCCCAAGAGCTTCTTAGAGGTCTGGCAGTAGTTCGCACGGCTCGTCCTTATAATGTCGGTTATGTCCCTCTTGCTCTCAAGTACGATGGAGTCTATCTCCCGCTCTTCCATCTTTTCGAAAAGGTCGATTAGGTGGTTGAAAATCCCAAGAAACCTTACCTTGTATGCCCCGAAATCCGTCCCGAATCTCCCGACCCTCGGCGCCGTCCTTTCGGAGAGGAATTCGCCGACCTCGTCAAGCCCGATTTTCCTTGTAAGAATCGGCTTTTTCGCCGGGGGTGGGCTTTCAGATGCTTCGGGGGTTTTTTTGGCCTTTTGTTTTCCCTGCCCGAAAAGCTTTCTCAAAAAGGACATAATAATAACAGGAGATTAGGCTTAATAAAAAGCACTCGATGAAGTTTCATATTATGGGGCGAAAAGTGGTTGTAAACGACCTGATGCAGGAAAATTACGTTTATTTCCTTACTGAGCCAGTGGGCAAAAATTTCGACCCGGAATTCAGGCCTGAACTTACCCCAAAAGAGATGCTTAAATTGGGAGTTTTTGGCGGAAAATACATGACCGACTGCAAAGATGAGTTCCCAAAGTGCTGGTTTCTAAAAGCCAAGCTATGCCACGAGTTTCACGACCCGAAACTGAACTTTTTCGGGGTGAATGCCTCAAAGCCGCTTTCCTACTGGAGGGCAAAAGGTTGGATTTATTGGGAGGACCCGAGGGGCTGGTTTCAGTGGTACTGCCGCTATTATATGGGGAGAAGGTGCCCGGATGATAAGCGCCAGATTAAGC
>JBNGEE010000008.1:6001-14750 GCA_049975565.1 Candidatus Aenigmatarchaeota archaeon | reverse complement strand
GTCGACGACATGGAAAAGCTTGGGGTGGTCGAGCCGACAAAGATAAAGCTTCAGGCAATCAACTCGGCGACAGACGCCGCTGAGATGATCCTTCGCGTGGACGACGTGATAACCTCAGGAAAGTCAAAAGGCCCTCCTACGCCTCCAGGAGGCATGGGCGGAATGGGCGGTATGGACTACTAAATCCTCCAAATCGCTTTTTTGGTTTTTTGTATTCTTCTTTTTTGCAGGTCTTTTCTAAAATCTATATTTACTCTGAAGTAATCTGTTTATGGCAAGTTCCCGGCAGATTATGGAAGATGTTCCACCAATCCCCGACCATACAACAACCACACAACCTATAATCACTCCGGTTACTCGCCTGTTTTACATCTTACTTTTTCCGAAAATAAGATAAAATAACTTTCCTACCATTATTTATGAACAGAAAGCTGATTTTCGTGACCCTGACTATTTTGCTTGTCTGCCTGAGCTTTCTTGCCTACAGGCAGGCGACGACAGGCTTTTTCATATACAAGGGAATCGAGCTTAAGGGCGGAAACCTCGTCACAGTCTCGTTTGTGGATGCGGGGGCCTCAGATGTCTCCGCGATTGCGTCAGACCTGCGCGAGAAGTACGGCGTTATCGCCTATCCCGTAACCTCAGTCGTCGGGATGCAGCTTTCCATCGAGTCGGCGGAAATGGACATCTCCCCGATAATTGGGGAGATTAACGCCACAAGCGAAATCAAAAGCTATGAAGTCAGCAGGATTGACCCGAAGCTCGGAAGCTCCATCTTAACGGAGATAATAAACGGCATATTCTTTGCATTCGCGGCGATGGCGGTCATTATCTTTATCCTTTTTAGAACCCCCGTGCCGTCCTTTGCCGTGATTTTGGCCGCGTTCTCCGACATCGTGATGGTGCTTTTCCTCATGAACCTGCTTGGAATAGAGCTCTCCGTCACCACATTTACCGCGCTTTTGATGCTTCTTGGTTATTCTGTCGACACGGACATTCTGCTGACGACGCGCGTTCTGAGCGAAAAGGGAAACTTCAAGACGCACTACAAGAGCGCGCTTAAGACAGGCCTCACAATGACCGCGACCTCTGTCGTTGCGCTCGGCTCGATTCTTCTCATCGCAGGCTATACATCGGTTTTCGGCCAGCTCGCGGCGGTGCTGATTCTGGGGCTCATGGTCGATTTGCCAAACACCTGGATTCAGAACGCCGTGATTCTTGACTGGTACAAGGAGAAATACCGCAGGTAGATTCCCTAACCTCAGGATAATTTAGTTCCGGTCCGCCTTTTGCAAGAACTCCCCGAAAATACTCAGGGAAAACGGGCTGAACTTCTCGCCACCCTCAATCATCCGTCTTATTTCGCCCATACTGAAGAACCTGCCCTCTGCCACCTCCTCCGGGTTCAACTTCACCGGCCCGTCGGATACCGTCCGGTAAACCTCAACAAATTCCTTCCTGTCAAAATCCGCAAAAAACCTGAAGAGGAATTCGAGCTCGTCAGGGCGCCTTTTTATGCCGATTTCCTCCTCTATCTCCCGGGCGGCCGCCTCCACATATGTTTCGCCCGCGTCCACCCATCTGCTCGCAGACTCCGCCCAGTGCAGGGGAAATCGCCTCTTGTTTTTCGAGCGCTTCTGCAAAAAAAGCCCACTCTTCGAGTTGAAGACAAGGACTGCCGCCGCCCTCGTAATTCTTTTTGGGTCGTCTTTGTCGGCTTCCGTCCAGTGGAGCTTTCCGATGGCTTTATCACTTTCGTCGACGACATCCACATATCCCGCCTCTCTCATAATTGGCTTTTTCTAACCCTTATTATGGACCCAAAGTTTTTTGATAGGGCGATAAGGGGACCTCAGGTAGTGCTTAGAAAAGACGCAGGGATAATTGCGGCGTATTCCGGGATTTCGCCGGGGTGGAATGTTCTTGACGCGGGCACGGGCTCGGGATTTCTGGCGATTTTCCTCGCGAATCTCGCCCAGCCCGGCAGGGTAACGACCTACGAGAAGCAGCCGCAGTTTCACAAACTCGCCGCAAAGAACGCGAAAAGGGCGGGGCTTGAGAATATTGAATTTATAAACAAAGATATAGCAAGAGCTAGGGTTAGGGGCGAATTCGACCTGATAACCCTTGACCTGAAAGGGCCTGCCAGCCTTGTGAAAAAGCTTGACAAGAACCTCAAGCCCGGAGGGGTTTTTGTGGTTTTTTCGCCCAATATCGAGCAGATAAAGGACGCCCACAAGGAATTTTTGAAGTTCGGCTACGAGGCGAAAATGTTGGACTGCGAAGTGCGGGAGTGGAAAGTCGGGATTTCGACCCACCCTGTCCATTCGGGGATAATTCACACAGGCTACTTGCTTTTTGGATTTAAGGCCAATATTTAGGTAGAATTATAGCAAATATCCAAATAAGCTTTTCCTAAATCCAGACCTTCCCCAAATTCAATTCTTCCAAAATTGCTCAAAACATACTTAAACGGGTGCCTTCGTGTAGGCCTTTCCCTATCAACCTCAACAAAGCCCCTCGATTCAAAAAAAGAAAGAGTTTCTTCTATTGTTCTGTGAGGGAGGATGAGTATTCCTTCTAGTTCCGTATCGCTGAGAGCAATTCCGCAGGCATACAATTCCATTCCAACAAGCATTCTGTTCTCCAGGCTTTGGTTTGAACCCACCCACAGATTGTAGAATCTGCGAAGCCTGCCCCTTAGAATAGAATCGGAAATAAAAAGGTAATCTTCGGGCTTTAGAGAGTAGATCCTTGGCTTAATGCCCCGGTCCACATCAACATGCCTCTGCTCTTCAAGCCTGCGCAGTGTTGATTCTACAGATTTTCGGCATGAGGTTCGGGTTTTGCTAAATATATCTTCTACCCGAGCAGAGTTTCCTCCCAGCGCAAGAGCTTCAGTAACTTCATACCTTAAATCCGGCCCAAAGTCCCCCAATAAAGCGCTAAGCATATTGAAATATACTGTGTTTTCATCAGCCTGATATGTCTTTAGGCTTATATTTGGCAAGGACTCGATAACTGATGCCATAATTAACCCCTATCTGGAGAATATATTCTATATTCTTGCTAGATTTTTAGATTATCCAACAACCGCCCCGTTAGGGACTTCCTTTTGCGGCCCGATTAAGGCAGGATTCTCCATATCGGCGACCAAAATCATCGCCTGGCTCTCCAGCCCCCGCATCTTCCTTGGCTCAAGATTCAGGACAAATGGCGCCTGCTTGCCAACAAGCTCCTCGCAGCCAAAATACGGGGCAATGCCCGCAACGACCTGCCTTTTCTCCTCGCCGAAGTCGACCTCGAGCCTGTAGAGCTTGTCCGCGCCCTCTACCTTTTCGGCCAAGATGATTTTCCCGACTCTTATGTCAAGCTTTTCGAAGTCCTGGAATGTTATTGTAGGTTTCATAAACCTATCCGCTTTTAATGGTTAAATACCTTCAGTTTGGGCGAAAAAATCCTCCAGTTGTTTAGACCTTTCCTCAATCGGCTTCACTCTGCAGTCGGAAGAGCCCTCCACCATCTGAAAAAGTCCGGCTCTTTTGAGATTGACGTGTATGCTTTTGCCTGTAGGCGAATAAAGCCAGCCCGCGATCACCGAGTATTTCGCGAGCATGTTCTCGTTTTCTATGGTTGCGGGGCTGACTTTTGCGGTTATTTCCTGCGGGTTTTTCTTGCTCATCAGAGCATATATCCAGCAAGCAGGACAGGTTTTGGAGTCGGTTTCCATATAATCAAGATATCTGACGGTGTATCTGTGGCTTCCGGTTTCCTCATCCATAACCGGGTTTAGAATCTGGCGGTTTATGGCCGCTTCGTCTGTCTTGCGCCTTTTTGGGCATTTCTCCGCGTCAAAAATGGAACTGTAATAAGACCAAACCCGGCTGTTATCTCCCTCAACAGAAAGTGCGTCTGCCCAAAACTCAACCTCGAAGCGCCCGCTTTTGATGTCTTTAAGAACCGGAGCGGGAAGCCTTTCTAAGAGATATTTTGCGAGCTGGGCCTTTCGGCAGTCAACAAGAACGGCCTCAATGTCCTTTAGGCCACTTTTCCCGGGGTAGCCTGTTATTCCTGCTTCCCCGAGAAAAGGCGGTATTTCGTTTTCCGGCACGAGAATCGCATCAGGGCCGAAATCCCTGAGATAATCCCCAATCTGGAGAGTGGATACCATTATCTAACCAACGCCAAATAGTATATATTGCAAATCCCGCCCACCTCCGAACGGTCTTTCGGCCAATAAATATCTCCGCCCTTCAGGGCGGGGCATTTGTATAAATAAGCCGCCTGTGTGCAGGCGGCTATTATAGGTGGAATTTCAACAAGCGACGTATTTTTAATTATAGATATTAAGTTGTTTAAACGTAAAAAAGTATTTATATATAAAAAGGCAGGTATATTTGTATATGGATGTGGACGCAAGAACTTACGGGCATTGTCCAACACAGCTTACTATGGGAGACACAGAAAAACCTTATGTTATGAAAGGCAAGGTAAGGGTTTATCGCCCTATGGAGGGGGATAAACCTTCTGAAACGGAATATGGGCCCAAGGATTCCGCTCCAAACTGGGGCTACTGGCGCAGGCGGGTTCCGGGGAAAGGATGGGAGGAGGTCAGATATTCGGAAGTCTCAGAGTAACTGCCGATTCGAGGCCGAATTTCAACAAGCGCCGTACTTTCAATTAATTATAGACATTTGTCTAACCGTAAAAAAGTATTTATATATATAAAGGTAGGTATATTAGTATATGGGAGAAAACAGAATTCTTGGAACGGTGGGCGGAATTGAAATTCGTGAGCAGGGTTTAGTCGCACCTATATATACCAGTCTGAGGCCGGTTTATGACCTGCTGAGAAATAATCTTTACCGAAACAATGAAAGCCCCTTAGACACAGACCCCTACAAACAGGAAGGGCTCGCCTAAATCTTTCATTTTATCATTATTTCGCTACACAGGCCAAATTATGCACATTTCGTTTCTCGGGGCTTCCAAAACGGCGGAGAGTGAGTTATGGAGCCGATAACCCTTTTTTTTCCGGTTCGCCCTCACCTTCTTCCTCTCGCTGATTTTCGGGCTTGAGCGCCAGATTTCCCACAAGCCGACGGGTTTTGGCACGTTCACCTTCGTCTCCTGCGGCTCGTGCGCCCTTGCGGCAGTTGCCCTCACCGTGCCCTCCGACAACCCCTTCACCCTTCTGAGCGCGATAGTGACCGGCATCGGGTTTCTCGGGGCCGGCGCCCTGATAAAGTCGGGGGACCGAATTTCCGGGTTTACGACCGCCGCGAGCATCTGGATTTTCGCGATTTTCGGGCTTTTAGTGGGGCTTGGGCAGTACACGATGGCGTTTTTGGAGTATGCCTTCGTCTGGGCCGTTCTGGCCCTCGACAGGTACCTCGAGAAGCACGGAATCGGCTCGTACCGGAGCAGGATTACGCTCTGCACGACAAAGCAACTCGACGAAAAGGAGCTCCAGCAGATTATCGGCGCCAAGAGATACCGCCTCGAGGATTTCCACACCGACGTGCAGGACAAGCTCTTCTGGGTCACCTACTCGGTCGAGGGCGCGAAGGACGACATAAAGCAACTTCCAAAGAAGATTTTAGAAAAGGAGTGGTTCAAGTCATTTAGGATGGAGCCTTACTGAAGGGCGGGCGTTTTGGAGTGATGGAGGAGGATTCTGGGGCGATAAACTAACTTCTTATTTTACCCCTAAAATTATGAAACTTGTAACTTCAGCGCTCCCATACATCCACGGAGTGCCTCATTTGGGAAACATTGTCGGCTCGATTCTTCCGGCGGACATTTTCGCCAGATTCTGCCGCCTTACAGGAGAGAAAACCCTCTTTATCTGCGGCTCTGACTCGCACGGCACGATGTTTGAGGTCGCCGCGAAGGAGAAGGGAATAACCCCAAAGGAGCTTGTCTACCAGAACCACGAGGAGGTAAAGGCCATTTTTGAAAAGATGAACCTGAGTTTTGACCATTACGGGATTACGGACTCGAAGGCTAATGAGGAGCTGACCCTCCACATTTTCGAAAAGCTCGACCAAAACGGATTTTTGGAGGAGCGCGAAGTTGAAAGCGCCTTTTGCGCGAACTGCGATATGTTTCTTGCCGACCGCTGGATTGAGGGAAAATGCCCTTACTGCGGCGGCTTGGCCCGGGGCGACCAGTGCGACGACTGCGGAAAGCTCCTTGACCCTAAAGACATTATAAGCCCCGAGTGCAAGAACTGCAAGGGGCCGGTGGAATTTCGAAAAACCCGGCATTATTTCTTCCTTTTGCCAAAGTTCGAGCCGTGGCTCAAAGACTGGGTATCGAAGTCCGAAGGCTGGAGCAGGCTTGCAAAAAACGAGACTCTGGGCTTCCTTAAGGGCGGACTCAAAAACAGGGCGATTACAAGGGACGCGACCTGGGGCTTCAAGGTCCCAAGGGAGGGCTACGACAAAAAAATCTTCTATGTGTGGTTCGACGCCCCAATCGGCTACCTCGCCTTCACAAAGGAGCTTTTGAATTCCGACGAGGAATTCAATAAAGTCTGGAAGGACCAAAGCGGGGATGTTGAACTTGTCCAGTTTATGGGAAAAGACAATACCCTTTTCCACTCGACGATTTTCCCGTCAATGCTTCACGGCTGCGATGAGGGCTGGAAACTGGTCGACAGAATCATCTCTTCGGGGTGGCTCAAGGCCCAGGACGTCAAGTTCTCGAAAAGCCGGGGAAAAGGGATAACGACCCCGCAGGCGCTTGAAATGCACCCTGCCGATTACTGGAGGTTTGCCCTGACAGCCCTTTATCCTGAGAACGACGATACCTTATTCTCGATGGACCTCTTCAAGGAGAAAATCAACAACGAGTTTGCGGATATTATCGGGAATTTCGTCCACAGAGTAATATCTTTCTGTTACTCCAACTTTCAGGGTGTGCCTGAGGTCGAGCTTCCAAAGGATGACATGGTTTTCAAGGAGACAGGCGACATTTTCGATAAGGTCGAGAAAAGCTACAGGGACTGCCGCTTCTCCGAAGCCCTCAAAAACATCATCCACTACGCGAAAGTCGCGAACGCCTATTTCAACAACAGCGAGCCGTGGAAGGCCGAAGAGGGCAAAAAAAAGGAGGTTTGCGCGGTTTCGGCAAATCTCGTGAACAACCTCGCAATAATGCTCTACCCGGTTGTCCCGGCTTTTTCCGAGGAGGTTTTCGGGTTTTTGAATGTGGACAATGAAAAAGTCAAATGGAAGGATGCTGAGGAATTTAAGCTGAAGGGCGCAATCAACAAATCTACGCCTCAGATACAGAAGATTGAATAATTATTATTCGGTAAGTTCTAATTATGGAAAAAAGCAACCTCTCGTATGTCTCTTACGGCCCCTACATTGTGGAAGAAACTCTGAATAACCTGAATCTGGCAATCTCGGCAGAAGCCCACCCGGCACGGCCCGACTCCGACAGTCTTGGCCTATACGACAGGCTTACGGCGGAAGACGCATACCTTGTCCTGAAATTGTTCGAAACGGCCGGACCGCTGTACTGCACGAACAATGCATTCTCTCTGGTTTTGGGATTAACCGACGACAGGCTCACCCTCTACGAGCCTTCTTACGGCTTAAAGGACGTAAAGACCAGCCTGAAAGGGACTATTGTCGCCAGCCATCCGCGCTATTCGGGGATTTCGGGCGATAAGGACGAGCCTGAAAAAAAGCGGGGCATTCTAAAAAATACCCTGCCGCCACCTTACCCCCGCAAAAAAAAGATGTTTGAAGGCCTTGGCAGGTTGCAGGTGGGTGACCAGCACCAGTGCGCCATATACAGCGCTTATGCGGGATGGATAGCCGACCAGGCGTCATCCAGAAACCCGAAAAGCCCTCTGGAACTGCTCAAATATCTCCAGAGTTATTCCGTTCTGAAGAGTGATGGCATATAGCGATTTTCATTTACGCCGGCCCCAAGAACAATAACCTCCGCCTAGGGCTGGCTTCCAAAACGGCGGTTATAATGATTTTTGTGCCGTTCCTGGCTGCAGTTCTCCTTGACTTCCACCCTATATGAAACTTCCACATTGCAATTTGCGGTATCCACCCTAACATTTTCTCTAACCAGCCTTACCGAACGATTATTGCTTTGAAACGATATATCGCCCGTATTGGCAGAAACCTGCCATTCAAGCGAATCTGCAAGAGCCCTGCGATAGCCGGGCTTTAATCCATGGTAAGCATCGGAATCCGGCCTGCCAAGCGGCCTGGAGGTGTCGGGATATTTACTCTACACAGTAGCCCTTCCGTGAGCCCCCTTTCGCCGGGCGTCTTCTTCCAGGCATCTCGAAAGCAGGCGCTCCCTGCACTCGGCATCAAGCTTATTTAGCATATCCCTGAAGTCCCGGGAACCGTAAGTTGCGGTAACAATGCCGCCCGATTCCGTAACGCTTCGGCGGTCCAAAAGGAACATCTCCCCGCCGGCGCCCTTGCGACTATACCCCTCCCGGACAGGGATGCTTAACACCGGCGGAACCTTTCGCTCAATTGTCGAGTAATCAACCTCCCCCATAAACAATTAACCCGAATATATACCTGATTATCGCCCGCAGGTTTTCGGGAACCTGTCCCAAGGTCTAAAAAATCCGAGCCCTCACAAAAATCCATCTAAGGTTCCCCCTCCGGCTCCCGCCGAATCCTTCAAAGTCTCACAATTGGACGCCTCTTTTGGCTTGCTCTCCGCTTCAATCTCCGGCACGGGCTTGGTGCCTTCGGCC
>JBNGEE010000008.1:5439-5991 GCA_049975565.1 Candidatus Aenigmatarchaeota archaeon | reverse complement strand
GTTTCGGATTCTGCTTCTGTTTTGCCTTCTTCTACCGCCTTTTCGCCATTTCCTGCCTCCTTTGGCTTTTCTGCCTCCTTTTCCGGCTCTCCACCATTCTCAGGTTCCTCGCCCCTCTTCCCAAAACCGACCCTGAGGAGCTTTTCAGCACCTTCCAAATCCTCATCCAGAATCAGCCCCAAAAGCTCGTCGGCGTAGGGGAGTTTGCTTTTCTCCTTCAAAAGAGACATCCCAAGCTCTTCTGCGGTCATCTGCTTTCTGACAATCTCGGACGCCTTCTTTGACAAATCCTTCCGGGCCTCCCTCTGGAACACGAGAATCGCCCGCTCCCGGAAGGACTTCTCTATCACCCCTAGGTCAATCGAGGAAGCGTTTTTGATTTTGAGCTTCACAATCGGCTTGAGTTCAGCCCCAGCCTCCTTCCGAGAAATCCCCTCCAAGACCTTCTTAACTTCCTCGGTTCCGTCGACCTTTCGGTAGATAAACTGCCTCTGCCTGATTTCCTTAAAACTAAGCCCCCCGTCAAGGGAAAAGTATCCCTTCTTAAATTCC
>JBNGEE010000008.1:0-5429 GCA_049975565.1 Candidatus Aenigmatarchaeota archaeon | reverse complement strand
TTGTTAAGCTGTGTCGCGACGGTGCTTCCGGGCATCAGAAGCTTTCCCTTCCCGACGGCAACTTCATTGTGCCAGTGTATATGACCGTTTATGATGTAGTCGAAGCCCTGCGGCAGGTCGGAAATCTTGAGATAAACGTCCTCAAGGTCGGAATAGACAAACGGCTCGATATTCTGGTGCATCAGAAGTATGTTTTTGGCGCCGGGGACGGGCTTTGGCTTCCACTCGGCCAGAACATCTCTTGTATATTTTTCGGGCACATGGCTCATCCCGTGGACAGCGATTTTTTCGCCATCGGCCTCGAAGACGATTTTCTGGCAGTGCAGGTTGATTAGAAGCCCCGCCCTGTCAAGCGCCTGGACAGGGTTTACGAGGTTCGCCCGGCGGTCGTGGTTTCCGTAAATCGACACGAAGGGAATGCCGTCCATCGCCCTAGGATTAATTTCCTTCTCTGATTCGATTATTTTGGCCCTTCCGCCTGATTTGGCTTTCAGCTTCGAGAGAAACTGCATCGCTTCTGAGAAAACTTCCAGGCGGGGCACCCTTGAGTCAAAGAGGTCGCCTGCAAAAAGAATCATCGCCGCTTTTTCGCCCAAAAGCTCGTCTAACACGAAATACGAGTCGGGCTCCCTTTCAGTTCCCTGAGCATAACCCAAGTGAAAGTCGGAAGTTATTAGAATCATAACTAAATCCCTAAAAATAGAAACCTATGGCAATTGAAACCTTAAACCTTCATCCTGTTGATGTTCTTCAGTGCGTCCTCAATTGCGAAAATGAAGTTTGTCCGCGAGTGGGTCTGGCCCCTCGACTTGAGCCTGATGTCCTTTATCCCGACTGCCTGGAAGATCTTCTTCATCTCGTCGGACGCGCAAAGCCCAAGGCCCCTTGGCGCAGGCATCAACTTTACCTCGACCGAGCCGCACTTGCCTTTGGTCATGAAAGGTATCGAGTGGCCCTCGCCGCAACCGCACTCCCACGAGCCGCATCCCTTTTTGACGGGGAAGATGTTGAGTTTCGCGTTGTTGAGCGATTTTTCCCTTGCGGCGCGGTTCGCGCTGGCCTTACCGACGCCGATTCCGAGATATCCCGAAGGGTGGCCCACGATTGTCATCATTGAGATATTTGTCCGCCGCCCGGACTTGTGCACGCGAACTGTCCTTCTGCTCGGCCGCCTCTGTATACCGCCGCCTTTCCCGGGGCTTCCTCCTATAAGCATAGTGTTCTCCTCGAGGCCTGGCAGGAGGCAGTCGACGATTTCAGGCTCCCTTATCACGTAGGGGCCCTCGAAAATCTGCCCGATTGTGATTTTTCCTGCCTTTGTCATCTCGCCAAGCCGGGTTTTGGGTTCCCAGACCTTTTCCTCTTCATCCTCCTCGTATCTTCCACGTCGCCTGGGCTTTTTCTCTTCAACCTCTTCAACTTCCTCCGGCACGGCATTAATCTCCTCCTCGATGGGTTCCTCCGCGGACCCGGGCTTAGGTTCTGCCTTTTCTTCTGTTTTTGCCTCGGCCTTCTTTCCGGCCTTCTCTTTGGGTTTTGCGTCCGCCTTTTTTTCGGTCTTGGCCTTCTTCTCGGATTTTTCAGCCTTTACCTCCTCCTTAGCATCGGATTTTGCCGCGGCTTTGGCCTCCTTTTTATCGGCCTCGACAGCCTCATTTACGACTACATCACCCACGACCGCATCACTCTTTTTTGCCATAATCACTCAAAATTTTTTGCTTTACTTCCGCGAATTTTTTCGCCACGTCCTCCGAAATGTGCTTTCCCGCCGCGCGCTCGTCGTTTGGGAAATTGCCCTCGGAACACGGCACCCCGAGGCCCGAGTCGGAAAGGCCTTTGAGAACGGCGAAATACCTGTTTCCCGCAGTCACCCGCGCAAGCCCCATATCAAAGACCGCCTCCTTTTCCCCCGCCCTGACGCACTCAAGCCCGAAAACGAGCCCTGTCAGGTAGCAGGCGGGAAGGCTCTTTTTCGAGTACCTCCAGCCAAGACTCTCAAGCTTCTTTGAAATGTAGGAAAGCTTAGTTTTGTCACCGCCGTCATAGCTTATCAATTGCAGGCTCACGTAATTATTCGTGATTCTCGCCGCCACTCTCGGCTTTTTCGACCTGACCGCGGCAAGCCTCTTTCGGTAGTTCGTTTTTCCGTCCAAACGCCTCTTAAGAGGCAGAATCTTGGTTTTTCTCATTTCTTTAGTTCGATTTAAACTTTAAATCCTGAGCGAATATGGAGGGATAACCCGGACACAGAAAGCGGATAACAACTAAAAACAAGCAAAAACTAATAATACTCGGCAAGGACCTTCTCGATTTTCTTGAGGCCCGCCTTTGCTTCGCTGATTTTCTTCGCCCCTACGCAGACGATGCTTCCCGACGAGAAGACGAGAAACGACGTGTTGAACTCCTCGAGCCGGCAGATGAGGCCAGGGAAGTTCTCTGGCTCATACTCGCTGTTCTCCATCGAAAAGGCTATCTTTTCGAGGTTTATGTCGTGGCCGAGCGACCCGACGGCGACCACATTCTCGATTTTCGTCTTGTAGGTGTTAGGGGTCTTCACGCCGACTTTCTTGAGCATCTTCAAAATCTTCCCTATTCCCTCCTCGGCGTCCTTGAGGCTCTTCGAGCCGACACAGACAATCGTGCCAGACCTGAAGATGAGGGCCGTGATTTTGGGGTCCTCAAGCCTCATCACAAGGCCCGGAAAGGCTTCCGGCTCATACTCGGCCGCCTCGAAAGTCTCTGCGATCTGCATCAGGGGGAGCGTCGCGTCGAACTTGGTCGATACCACTACATTCTGAACTTTTATATCCATGAATGTGTATGCATAAAATACTTAAAGGTTATACCTCCCCGAACTGAGAATACTATTTTGTCGTAATTTTAAGTGATTTATTATGGGCCATGTCTTCATTTCGATTATGGAGCCCTATATCAGACAAGGTCCTGCCTCTAAAAGTCGGCCAGGCTCTTCTGGCTCCTGTCAAAAACCCTAATATCCGCTTTTTCGCCCAATGGAAGCAGCTTTCCGTAAACCCCCGCCCCGCCCGGTACCTGCTCTATCTTGTCCTCGCGAAACGCCTGGACATAGGCGGCGGTCTTTTCGTCAATTCGTTTCAGGTCCTCCACAGGAACACTGATTAAGGCATCTATTTCGTTTCCGAAGGTCTCGACAAACGTCTGCCAGAGGTTTGTGACGGTTTTGGAGGTTAGTGTGCTTATCCCGTGCGCGATTGCGATGATCTCTGTTAGCGGGTAAATATGGATATACTTCGGGCGGTCAGCCCGGCCCTCCCAGCAGGAAAGCTCATTAGCCCTGTCGACGACCCCCTTGTTTATGGTGCCGCCGCACGAGGGGCAGCGCCAGCTGTATTTTTTGCCTTCCTCGCCCGAGTAGAAGATAAGGCACTTCTTGCAGCGAGACCTGTGGTACTTACCGTGCGCGGGGTGAAACCCGACATTGAGAACAACTCCTCTGCCGCCCTCATTTTTTAGCGCCTTCTCGAATTCCCCGAAAGTGAAATCCTCGAGGCGGAGGCGGTTGAACTCTCGGGCTAGGCGCAAAGGGTAAGGGGAGTGGCAGTCGCTGTTTGAGAGAAAAGTGACGTTTTTGAGCTCCTGTATTTTATTTGCCATCGCTGTGTCCGCCGAAAGCCCGAGCTCGAGAAAGCGTATTTGTTTTGCATGGCCTCCGTAACACGATTGTAATGCGTCGAAATGGGCGTAAACCCCAAAGTAGGGGGTGAAGGCGTGCGCGGGGCCAAGAAGCCCGCCGCAGGAAAGAACGCTTTCCGCTATTTCCTCGCCGCCCAGATGAAGCCACGGCCGCCCGTCAGCGTCGAGGTTGTTTGAGTGGCGCAAAAGCTTCTCTCTCAGTTCTTCCGCCTTTGATACGGAAGGCAAAAAAATCACGTGGTGGACCCTGTTTTTGTCCTGGACTTCTGTCTGCATCAGAAATTTCGTGCCGCGGCATTCGTAAATCCCTCCGGTTCCCTCGAGATTTGCCTTGATGTGCTCGAGCCACTTGTTGTGAATGCAGTCGCCGGTCGCCATAAGCTGGATTCCCTTTAGTTTCGCCTGCTCGGCCATTACCGGAAGCTCCATTTTCTCCGAGGTTCCGCGGGCGTATTTCGAGTGCAGGTGCAGGTCAGCGTTTATTTCGAAGGGCATAATGTGATTATTTTTTGTACTAATTTATGACCATCGCCTGCAAAATATTCCGGGGAAAGGCGGTGCTTCTTGCCGCCTGCGACAGGGAGCTTTTGGGCCGCACCCTAAAGCATGGTGAGGCGGACTTCGAGATTAAAGAGAGCTTTTACTTCGAGAAATTCGTGGGGCCTGATGAACTCAAGTCCCTCCTCAAAGAGGCGCAAATCGCAAACCTCGTCGGCGAAAGGGCGTTCGCCTGCTCTATAGAACTCGGCCTTGTAAATAGGAATAACATTAAATTAATAGATGGGGTTTCTCACGTGCAGGTCTACCGGCTCTAATTCTTCTTCAGCCAAAGGGGGGCGGCGGAAGGGCCAGTGGTACATCGTGGCGGCGGTCCTGTTCTCGTATTCCCTGCTCACCTTTTTCTACATTTTTCAGAGCTATTCCGGACTCGACTACACGACCCTCCTGAAAAACGACGAGGACATAATCTTTATGAACGTCTATCGGAACATGAACAACCTATCTGAGCGGGAAACCCAGTTATCGAACCTAGATGCGGACTTCGGCGAGTATCTGGAGCTTGTCAACGGGAACCTTCTCGGGAAGGGCCTTTTTGTGGATTACAACATATCCACGGGGATGTCGGGGATATATATAAACTATCTAGAGATTTCGGGCAAAAACCTCGACGTCCAGCTCCCTGCGGAAAAATATTACTGCGTCAACGACTGCCCGGCTGTCACCGGCTGGTCGTGCGTCGGGGAAATTAACCAGTCCTGCGGGTATTATGATATGGACATCTGCCTTGACTTGGTTCAGGACGACTGCTCGGACTGCTCCTGCCACTGCGGGAACTACGGGCTAGAGAACGAGGTGGGATATTGCGGCGACGGAAAGGACAACGACTGCGACGGGCTGACCGATGCCGAGGATATTCTTGACTGTGCGACTTATGAGACCAGTTGCGTCGACGGGATTGATAACGACCATGACGGGGATATTGACTGCAGAGACAGTGATTGTATAGGTCAGACCGGTCCGGGAGGTCAGCTGTGTTGTACGGTTGCCGGTGATTGCGTCCAGGATGACTGCGTGGCGGAGACCTGCGGCGCAAACAAGGAATGCAGCTACTCAACCCGCCCTCAATGCGATTCAACCGAATGCTCCGGACAGTCCCGATGCCACGCGGCTGGCGGGGATTGCAAGGATCCGGATATTGATTCTACAGTATGTACTGTATGCTATTCCGGCCACTGGGATACGGACAAATGCTGCGG